>JANMQW010000207.1:0-12982 GCA_031370725.1 Novosphingobium sp. | reverse complement strand
GGCACACAACGGCAGCAACGGGGTCGAAAGCGGACGATGTTATTTCAGCCGCTTCGCGCCTTCAAACCAGCCGCTTGACCCACCCGTGCGGATCGGGGGCCTCGCCGCGCTGGATCGCCACCAGGCGGTTGCGCAGGCGTTGGGTGAGCTGGCCGGGGCCGCCGCTGCCGATGGCGAACTCGCCGTGCTTGCCCGCGACCTTGCCGACCGCAGTGACCACCGCTGCGGTGCCGCAGGCGAAGGTTTCGGTGAGCTTGCCGCTGGCGGAATCGGCGCGCCACTGGTCAAGGCTGTAGCGCTCTTCGCGCACCGTCAGGCCCTCGTCGGCGGCCATCGCCAGCAGGCTGTCGCGGGTGATGCCGGGCAGGATCGTGCCGCACAGCGGGGGGGTGATCAGGGTGCCGTCGGCGAACACGAAGAATAGGTTCATGCCGCCCAGTTCCTCGATCCACTTGCGCTCGGCGGCGTCGAGGAAGACGACTTGGTCGTGGCCCTTGGCGATGGCTTCGGCCATCGGCACGAGGCTGGCGGCGTAATTGCCGCCGCACTTGGCCGCCCCGGTGCCACCGGGCGCGGCGCGCGAGTAGTCCTCGCTGACCCAGATCGAGATCGCGGGCGCGCCCGATTTGAAATAGTTGCCCGCCGGACTGGCGATCACCAGGAACTTGTACTCCTGCGCCGGGCGGACGCCCAGAAACGCCTCGGAGGCGAACATGAACGGGCGCAGATAGAGCGACCCGCCCTCGACATCGGGAAACCAGTCGCGATCGGCCAGCACGATCTGGCGGATCGCCTCGATGAACAGCTCTTCGGGCATTTCGGGCATGGCGAGGCGTTGGGCAGAGGCGTTGAACCGCGCGGCGTTAGCCTGGGGCCGGAATAGCGTGATCGTGCCGTCGTCGCGGCGATAGGCTTTGAGACCCTCGAAGATTTCCTGCGCATAATGCAGCACCGCGGCGGCGGGATCGAGCGTCAATGGCCCGCGCGGGCCCAGCGTGGCGCCGTGCCAGCCTTGCGCGGCGGTCCACTCGATCGTGACCATGTGGTCGGAGAACAGCTTGCCGAAACCGGGATCGGCGAGCGCGGCGTCGCGCGTCGCGACGGGGGTGGGCGCGGGATGGGGGATGCGGGTGAAGGGGAGCGTGGTCATCCCCGGGGCTTCGGCGAGGGTCGCCATGAAATCAATCCTGCTCGGTTGTTCGACGAGGCGCACTGCCCATTCATTGCGTGAAAAGCAACCCATGAGACATATAATTGTTCTGACGAACACAAATGAGAAGGGCCGCACCGGACAATCCGGGCGGCCCTTCGCATGGTCAGCGGCCGGAAGTGCCGCTCCACGAAACCTCTATCGTCGGGTTATCGACGATAATGCTCCATGGGACACGATACCGACCTCGCTGCTGAACCATGAGACATCGGATCACCTCCTTTCGCGCTGTTGAGCCAAAGTCACCGCCCTTTAGAGGCGGCTGGGACCGTGCTGCGTTCGCCGGTCTTGGGGGGAATGTGAATCATGCGGCGGCAAACGACAAGTCTTGCGAAAAAATAATTTGCTGTCAGAATCGTTCTTTCGCGTTCGCGCCAATTCCCGCCGCTTGCGTCAGCGGCAGTCCTCGATCACCCGGCTGATTTCGGGCCACGCGGGCAGGTACAGCGTCGGCAGTCCCGCTATCTCGATCACGAACCGGCCGCGGCTGAAGCCCATGGCATCGAGGACCGGCTCGCGCGGGCCAAGCGCCAGGAAAAGCTGCGGCGTCGGCGCGGCTTGGGGGATGGCGGTGAAGGCCCGGGTGAGGGTGCTGGTGGTGATCGTGAGCGGCAAAGGGCCGGGCGCAGCACCCGCGCGGAGCAGCACGAGCCGTCCGGCTGACCGATCGCAGCGCAAGGTCAGCAACGATGCGGCGGCATCGGCGCCAAACCGTGCGACCGATACGCCAACACCCGCATCATAGCTCCAGTTTCCCGGCGTGAGCGCGGCGTCGCGCCAATCGGCCGGCGGCGGTGCGGGCATGGCGGTGGCCAATGGCTGCGGCGGCGGCACAGGCAGCGACGCGGGTTCGCGCTTGCGCGGGGCCGCACAGGCAGACAGGAATGCGATGCCCGCAAGGATCGTCAACAGCCGGGAGGATTTCATTTCGGCCTTATGGATTCATGCGCTTGCCGCCACAACCCGCTTTGGCCTGCCATGGGCCGCGAAAGGACAAACCGCGCCGTGAAACCGGCCAAGCAGAGGATCGATCAACTGCTCGTCGCGCGCGGGCTCGCCGAAAGTCGTGCCCGGGCGCAGGCATTGATCCTGGCGGGCCACGTGTTCAGCGGCGAGACCAAGCTGGCCAAACCGGGCCAAGTACTGGCAGAGGACGCGCCGCTTACGGTGCGCGGGCGCGATCATCCATGGGTCTCGCGCGGCGGGATCAAGCTCGCCCACGCGCTACAAGCGTTCGAGCTTTCGCCCGCGGGTGAGACCGCGATGGACATCGGCAGCTCGACCGGCGGGTTTACCGATGTATTGCTCAGCAATGGCGCAGAGCACGTCTTCGCGGTCGATTCGGGCACCAACCAGCTCGCGTGGAAGCTGCGCCAGGATCCGCGGGTGACGGTGCTGGAAAAGACCAGCGCGCGCACGCTCAACCCGGAGCTTATCGACTGCGCCTGCCACTGGGTGGTGTGCGACGCCAGCTTCATATCGCTGGCCAAGGTGCTTGGGGTGCCGCTGACTCTAGCGGCGCGACCGACCACGCTGGTCGCGCTGATCAAGCCGCAGTTCGAGGTCGGCAAGGGCGAGGTTGGCAAGGGCGGAGTGGTCCGCGATCCTGCGCTTCACCAGCGGGTTTGCGACGAGGTTCGCGCGTGGCTGGAGGGCGCGGACTGGAGGGTGTTGGGGATCGAGCGCAGCCCGATCACCGGGCCTGAAGGAAACGTCGAGTTTCTCATTGCGGCACGGCATGGTTAGCGCGGTTGCCCAACGCGGCGGGTCCGGCCACTATCCTTGGCGAATCGAAGGTACTTAGCTCAATGAGAGTGCGCGCCCAATGACCGTTTCCGCCCAATGACCGTGTTGGCGTCCCGCGGACAATTGCGTGCGAGCTTCCTGCGCTGGGCGCTCCTGATCGTTCCGGCAATTTTGCTGCTCGGGTTCCTCGCCGGTCGCCTGTCGCAGAGCGGTTCCGGCAATCCGTGGTTCGATTCGCTGGTCAAGCCCAGCCTGTTCCCCCCGCCCGCCACGTTCGGGATCGTCTGGTCGATCCTCTACGTGATGATGGGCATCGCGTTGACTCTGCTGGTTACGGCGCGCGGCGCGCAGGGGCGGGGGGCGGCGCTGGCCGCGTTCGCGGTTCAGTTTGCGCTCAATTTGTGCTGGTCGCCGTTGTTCTTCGGGGCGCACCGGATCGTCGGCGCGCTGTATCTGATATTTGCGATCGACCTCGCGTTGCTGGTCACCATCGCGCTTGTGTGGCGGGTGCGGCGTGGCGCGGCGCTGCTGTTGCTGCCCTATCTGGCGTGGGTGCTGTTCGCGACAGTGCTCAACTGGCAGTTCCTGCTTGCCAACCCGGACGCCGATGGCCGTGCCGTCGCCCCCGCGACGACGCGGATCGAACTTTGAGGTGAATTGAATTTCGGGAAGCCCGCCCCATTTGGAGCGCTCCCAGCCAGACGAGGTTCCGATGCAGACCGATAATCCCGTGATCTCCGATTTCGTCAAACTGCTCAACAGCGCGGCGGGGACACTCGCCGGAGTTGGCCGCGAAGGCCGTGATGCAGCACGCGAGCGGGCGCGCGAGATTTTCGGCGGGCTCGATTTCGTTAGCCGCGAAGAGTTCGAGGCGGTCAAGGCGATGGCTGCCGCGGCGCGCGAGCAAGCCGATAAACTCGAGGCGCGACTGGCAGCGCTGGAAGCTGGCGGACCCGGTAAAGGACCGGCGACCGATTGAGGAACCGGATTGGGTTCAGGTGGTTAGGCGATTCGTCTTCACAACGATGAGCCGTGCCGATGTTTACCCAGCTCAATCCGCAAATCCCGCTTCATGTTCTGGGTAAGGGCGATGGCATCGCCTTTGGAATGATCGACTATGGCCCCGAACACAACCTGATCTGGGTCACCGCGCTCGACGCCAACGGCGAAGTGTGGTGCGCGCCCAACCCGACGGTGCGATTTCAGAAAAACTGGACGATGGGTCGGCCGGAAAATCCGTTAGTAGCGGAATCGAAACGCGACTTGCGCGCCGATCTCGTCGAACCCTGCAGCGATTGCGCTGAGACAGCGCGCTTCGGGGTCGGTTGATCGCCTAGTGGTTCACCCTGTTCGATTTTTTCCTCGCAAATCGACCGCCTTGGCGGGAACCTTCAAGCCGCTCCTCCGCTTGTGATCGACATTCCCGAGGAGAGAAACCGATGGCCCGCAAACCGACATCCCCCCGTGGCAACGCACCCGGTGCGGCGTTTGAAGAACGCCCCGGCAACGGCGGTGAAACGCACCAGCTCATTCCCCATACGGGCGACCACGGTGCGGGTGAGGCGCATCTTACGACCAACCACGGCGTCCGCGTTTCGGACAATCAGAACAGCCTCAAGGCCGGCGCACGCGGTCCGACGCTGCTCGAAGATTTCGTCCTGCGCGAGAAGATCTTCCACTTCGATCATGAACGGATCCCCGAACGGATCGTCCACGCCCGCGGGACCGGCGCACATGGGGTGTTCGAATGCACCGATCCGATCCCCGAGCTTACCAAGGCCGGACTGCTTGGCACCAAGGGCAAGCAGACCGAAACCTTCGTGCGTTTTTCAACCGTTGCGGGCGGGGCCGGGTCGGTCGATACGCCGCGCGACGTTCGCGGGTTTGCGGTCAAATTCTATACCGACGAGGGCAACTGGGACTTGGTTGGCAACAACATCCCGGTGTTCTTCATCCAGGACGCGATCAAGTTTCCCGATCTGATTCACAGCGTGAAGATGGAAGCCGACAAAGGCTATCCCCAGGCGGCCAGCGCGCACGATACGTTCTGGGATTTTATCAGCCTGATGCCCGAGAGCATGCACATGATCATGTGGGCGATGAGCGACCGCACGCTGCCGCGCTCGCTGCGGATGATCGAGGGCTTCGGCGTCCACACCTTTCGCCTGGTCAATGCCACGGGCGACAACAGCTTCGTCAAGTTTCACTGGAAACCGGTGCTCGGACTGCAATCGACCTGCTGGGACGAAGCCGTCAAGATCGCTGGGGCCGATCCCGATTATCACCGCCGGGACCTGTACGAAGCTATTGAAGCAGGTAATTTTCCGGCCTGGGATCTGGGAGTTCAGATCTTCGACGAGGCGTTTGCGGCACAGCAGCCATACGACGTGCTCGATGCTACCAAACTGATCCCCGAGGAAGTAATACCCGTGCGGATCGTCGGGCGGATGACGCTTAACCGCAACGTCGACAACTTCTTCGCCGAGACCGAGCAGGTCGCGTTCCTGCCGACCAACGTCGTGCCGGGGATCGATTTCAGCAACGATCCGCTGCTCCAGGGGCGGCTGTTCAGCTATCTCGACACGCAGAAATCGCGGCTGGGGACGACGAACTTCCACCAGATCCCGATCAACGCGCCGCGCTGCCCGATGCAGAATTTCCAGCGCGACGGGATGATGCAGACCAAGGTCCCGACCGGCCGCGCCAATTACGAGCCCAACAGCCTGGGCGACGCGGGCGAAGACGGCGGTCCTCGCGAATGCCCCGAGACCGGGTTCGTGACCTTCCCGGTAAACGACGAGCGCAACGATGCGTCGGAAAAGCTGCGCATCCGCCCCGAACTGTTCGCCGATCACTACAGCCAGGCGCGGCTGTTCTTCCGTTCGCAAAAGCCGATCGAACAGGCGCACATCGCCTCGGCGATCGTGTTCGAACTGTCGAAAGTCGCGCTGCTGGCGGTGCGCAACAGGGTGATGTCGCGGCTGCGCAATATCGACGAGAATCTGGCCAAGCGCGTTGCCGACGGTCTGGCGATGCCGTTGCCCACCAAGGCTCCTGCCGCGCGTGAGCCGGTCGAAATGAAACCCTCGCCCGCGTTGTCGATCCTCGAGCATGGCCAGCCGCCGATGAAGGGGCGCAAGGTTGCGATCCTGTTCGACGAAGGTTCGGACCTAGCCGCGATCAACGCGATGAAGGGCGAGGTCGAAAAGGCCGGCGGCACCGTTATGTTGGTCGCGCCCAAGGTCGGCGAACTCAAGCTCAAGGGCGGGACGTTGGCCGCGGATGGCCAGTTGGCGGGATCCCCCTCGGTGCTTTTCGATGCGGTCGCCTCGATCATCATGCCCGACGCGGCGAAGAAGCTGGCGATGGATGGGGCAGCGCTCGGCTGGTTCATGGATGCCTATGGCCACTGCAAGACAATCGGATACTGCCCGGCAACCAAGACCGAAATCCTCGACAAGCTGCATATCGCTCCCGATGCCGGTGTGGTGCCCAACACCGACTTCGCCAAGATTGCCCCGGCGCGACATTGGGACCGCGAACCGAAGGTGCGCCTGCTCGCCTGATGCATTAGGCGATTTGCAAGTCTAAGGCGGGGGCGATGCATTTGCGCGCCCCCGCCATTTTCTGCGCCTCGCGCGCGCATGGCGAAAGCGGCGCGGTGATCCGCCTGCTAACCGCCGATCATGGGATGATGGCCGCGTATTGCGCCGGTGCGCGCGGACGGCGGCTGCGCCCGGTGCTGATCCCGGGCAATCTGCTTGACGTCGAAATATCTGCGCGATCCGCCAGCCAGTTGCCGTTCGCCAAAGTCGAGCTGGTCGAAAGCCGCGGACCGTGGCTGGGTGAGCCTTTGGCCAGCGCGGCCATCGCTTGGGCTACCGCGTTGACCGCAACCTCATTGCCCGAAGGCCATCCTTATCCAGCGCTGTACGAGGCCTTGGGTGGCGTGCTCGCTGCGATCTGCCATGCCCCCTCGGCGCGCGGATGGAGCCGGGCGCTGGTCGCCTATGAAGCGCTGCTGCTGCGCGAGCTGGGCTATGGCGGGCGGGTGCTCGCGGGTGGAGGCGGCGATCCGGGTGATGATTGGGAGGCAATCCTCGAACGACTTGGGCGACTGGGGATGCTGCTCGAAACTCGGCTTTTTGGCGATGGTGGGCGGGGGGTTGCGGGAAGGGGGGGCGATGTTATGGCGGCGCGCGCGATCCTGATCGAGCGGCTCAAACGAATGGCGGGGGACTGATGCGTATTGCGGTGATGTCGGGCGACGGAATCGGCCCCGAAGTGACCGCCGAGGCCTTGCGCGTGCTCGATGCGCTGGAGCTGCCCGGGCTAGTTCTGATCGAGGCTGACGTCGGCGGGATCGCCTACAAGCGCCACGGCCATCCGCTGCCCGCCGAAACCCTGGAGGCAGCGCGCTCGGCCGATGCAATCCTGTTCGGAGCGGTCGGCGATCCTTCGTGCGACGGGCTGGAGCGGCACTTGCGCCCCGAACAGGCGATCCTGGGCTTGCGCAAGGAACTGGGCCTGTTCGCCAACTTGCGCCCCGCCACGATGTTTGCCGGGATGGAGGATGCTTCTGCGCTGCGCCCCCAAGTCGCCCGCGCGATCGACCTGCTGATCGTGCGCGAACTCAACGGTGACGTCTATTTCGGCGAGAAGGGCACGCGTACACTTAGCGATGGCCGTCGCCAGGGCTGGGACATGATGAGCTATGCCGAGGACGAGGTCCGCCGCATCGCCCACGTCGCGTTCCGCGCCGCGCAGGGCCGCAAGGGCCGACTGACCTCGGTCGACAAGGCCAATGTGCTGGAAACATCGCAGCTGTGGCGCGATGTGGTGATCGAGGTTTCCGCCGACTATCCCGACGTCACGCTCGATCACCTCTATGTCGATAACGCGGCGATGCAGCTGGTCCGCAATCCGGGGCAGTTCGACACGATCGTCACCGGCAACCTGTTCGGCGACATCCTCTCAGACCAGGCGAGCATGTGCGTCGGCTCGATCGGGCTGCTCGCTTCGGCCTCGCTGGGCGAGCGGACAACGCAGCATGGCACGTTCGGCCTCTACGAACCGATCCACGGCAGCGCACCCGACATCGCCGGGCAGGGCAAGGCCAATCCGCTCGCGGCGATCCTGTCGCTCGCGATGCTGCTGCGCCATTCGCTGGGGCTCGAAGCGGAAGCGTCGAGGGTCGAGGTGGCGGTCGCGGCGGCACTGGCTGGCGGGGTCCGCAGCGGTGATCTGGGTGGCAGCGACGGCACCATTGCAATCGGCGATGCCGTGGTGGCGCGGCTTTGACCCTCCAGCTCGCCATCGTCCTGCCCACGTTTAACGAACGCGGCAATTTGCGCTCGCTGGTCGATTTGCTCGATGCCGCGCTTGGCGACGTCGCGTGGGAAGCGATTGTAGTCGACGACAACAGCCCCGACGGGACCGCCGATGAGGCACGGGCGATCAGTCTGAGCGATCCGCGCGTCCGCGTGATCCAGCGGATTGGGCGGCGCGGGCTGGCCTCCGCCGCGATCGAGGGGATGTGCGCAACTGCTGCCCCGGTGGTCGCGGTGATGGACGCCGACCATCAGCACGATCCCGCGCTGCTTCCGCAGATGCTCGACGCAGTGCAATCGGGCGACTACGATCTGTCCTATGCCTCGCGCTTTGCCGAGGGCGCGAGCACCGCAGCGTGGGGTCGGCCCGACCGGGTCAAGGCCTCGGGCTTTGCCAATTCGCTCGCGCGCAAGGTCACGGGCGTTGAACTCAGCGATCCGATGAGCGGCTATTTCATGCTGCGCGCCGATATCCTGCGCGCCGATGCGCACCGGCTTTCGGGCGTGGGCTTCAAGATCCTGCTCGATATCCTCGCCACTGTAGATCAGCCGTTGCGGGTCAAGGAATTCCCGCTCCACTTCGCCGCGCGCGCCCAGGGTGAGAGCAAGCTCGACCGGACGGTGGTGTTCGAATTTCTGGTCGGGCTTTACGATAAGTGGTTGGGGCGGATCATCCCGACCCGATTTGCGCTGTTCGGAACGATCGGTGCGGCGGGCGTGGTCGTCCACATGGCGGTTCTGGCAAGTTTTCTGGGGCTGTTCGCTCGACCGTTGGTGTTCGGCGGCTGGATCACGGCGTTCGATATCGGCCAGACCGTCGCCGCGCTGGTCGCGATGAGCTTCAACTTCGCGCTCAACAATACGCTGACGTATGCCGACAAACGCTTGGTCGGTTTCACCCAGCTGGCCAAGGGCTGGGCGCGGTTTGCGCTGACCTGCTCGGTCGGTTTGCTCGCCAACGTCGGGGTGGCGGCGCTGCTGCTGCGCTTTGGGTTTCATCCTTACCCCGCGGCGATCATCGGCATCGCGGTGGGATCGGTATGGAACTTCGCGCTCTCGTCGCGGTTCGTATGGGGGCGGTACTAATCGCGATCAAAACCACGCTTGCATCGGACCGACGGGTGGATAGTATCGAAAATTCCCCTCGCTCGAAAGATTGTTGTCCATGCGCCTGCTGGCCTTCGCCGCCCCATTGCTCGCCGCCTGCTCGATGAGCGCGATCGCCCAACCAGTAGCCGACGATCCATACATCTGGCTGGAGGAGAAAGACTCCGCCCGCTCGCTCGCGTGGGTCGAGGCGCATAATGCGGTTACGGTCAAACGGCTCGAGGCCGACGCGCGCTATGCCACGGTGTATGACGAGGCACTGGCGCTGGCTTCGGCCAAAGACCGGATCCCCATGCCGCGCTTCATCGGCGGCGCCATCTACAACTTCTGGCAGGACGCGGAACATTTGCGCGGCATATGGCGCAAAACGTCGCTGGCCGATTACCGCACCGCCGCGCCCAAGTGGCAGACCGTGCTGGATATCGATGCGCTGGGCAAGGCCGAGGGCAAGAGCTGGGTGTTCAAGGGCGCACAGTGCCTGCGCCCGGAAGAACGATTGTGTCTGGTCTCGCTATCCGAGGGTGGCGAAGATGCGGTGGAGGTGCGCGAGTTCGATCTTGCCGCCGGACACTTTGTAAAGGGCGGCTTTCATCTGGCGCGGGGGAAACACCGCATCGCCTGGGAAGACGCTAACCATCTGTTGGTCGCGACCGACTGGACCGGGGACGCGCTGACCCAGTCCGGCTATCCCTACATCGTCAAGCGGTTGGAGCGCGGCAAGCCGCTCGACCAGGCAATCGAAGTGTTTCGCGGCGAGAAGGCCGATGGCGGCTACGGCGTCACTCCGGGAGTGCTGCACGACGGGCAGGGCCGACAGTTGGTTGCATTCGAGCGACCGCTCGACACTTTCCACGCGCAGACCTGGGTGCTCACCTCCCGCGGGGTCAAGCAGCTCGGGATCCCCGCGAAAGCCTCGATTACCGATCTTGTCGCCGGACGAGTGATCCTCAAGCTCGACGAGGACTGGCCCGCCGCCGGGCCGCAGTTCACGGCGGGCAGTGTTGCCGAAGTCGATCTCGCGGCATTGCTGGCGTATCCCGAGAAGCTTGCGCCGCGGCTCGTGTGGGCACCCAATCCGCGCACCGCGCTCGACGGGGTCGGCTCGACCAAGGGCCGTCTGTTGCTCGGCACGCTTGATAACGTGCGCGGACGGGTGCTGGCGCTGACCCCGAAGAAGGGCGGGGGCTGGACCACCGCGACGCTCAGCTTGCCCGACAACCTTGCGCTCGACATCGGCAGCGCCGACACCCGTTCGGAGCGGATGTTCGCCACCGCCAGCGGGTTCACGACGCCAACCACGCTCTATCTGGGCGATGCCGCAACCGGCAAGCTGGTGGTGGCCAAGACCCTGCCCGCCAAGTTCGATGCCGGGCCGCTGAAGGTCGAACAGCTTGAGGCAACTTCCAGCGACGGGACTAAAATCCCTTACTTCGTGGTCCACCGCAAGGACATCGCCTACAATGGCAGCACTCCCACGCTAATGAGCGCCTATGGCGGGTTTCAGGTCAGCTCGACGCCGTATTACTCGGCGCTTACGGGCAAGCTGTGGCTCGAGCGTGGCGGCGCGTTCGTGGTCGCCAACATCCGCGGCGGCGGCGAGTTCGGTCCAGCCTGGCACGAGGCCGGGCTGGGGGTGAAGCGCCAGATCATCTACGACGATTTCGCCGCAGTCGGCCGCGATCTGATTTCGCGCAAGATCACCTCGCCCCGGCGGCTGGGGATCGAGGGCGGCTCCAACGGCGGCTTGCTGATGGGCGTGGCGATGATCCAGCAGCCCGAGCTGTGGAACGCCATCGCCATCCAGGTGCCGCTGCTCGACATGATCCGGATCTCGAAGATCGCGGCCGGGGCATCGTGGCAGGGCGAATACGGCGACGTGAACGCCGATCCGGCGGTCATGGAATTCTGGCGCAAAACCTCGCCGTATCAGAACTTGCGCAAGGACGGGAAATACCCCGAACCGTTCATCTTCACCACCACCAAGGACGACCGCACCGGGCCGCAACACGCGCGCAAGTTCGCCGCGCGGATGGAAGAATACGGGCTGCCGTTTTATTACTACGAGAACACCGAGGGCGGCCACGGATCGGGTGCGGACATCAAGCAGACGGCGCGCAGCAACGCGTTGACGATGACCTATTTCATGAAGAAGCTGATGGATTGACGGTTTCGGGCCGCGTCGCGGGAAGCGTGTAGAGCAGCGTCGCGGCCAGCATCATGCAGACCGCCGCGATGCCCAGCGGCGCGGTGTAGCTGCCGGTCCAGTCGCGCAGCAGGTTGAACCCGGCCAGCCCGATCCCGCCGCTCAAAATCGAAAATAGCATGAGCCGTCCGAACAGCTCGCTGTAGTTCTCGAGTGGAAACAGGCGGCTGACGAGAAACGGCATCAGGTCGTATTCTGCGCCGTTGAGCAGCCCCGCGACGAACACCGCGATCAGCATGAACGGCAGCCCGTCGACGCCCCACATCATGCCGACGAACCCGACGGTGGAGATGATTCCGAACGCGGCGGCGATCCGGTTGGCGGCGTACTGGTCGATCAGCACCCCCATCACGATCCGCCCGACGATTTGCGACGCGCCGTACGCCGAGAGCAGCAGGCCGGCTGCCGCGAGGCCAAGCCCCCGTTCGCCGCCGATCAGCGCCAGCGAGGTGACCATGCCGACGGTGCCGATGTTGATCAGCATCGTCGCCCCGGCGATCCGCCAGAACAGCAGGCTCTTCCACGACGGCGGCTTGCTGCTCCGCTCGCGCTGGGCCGGGCGTTCGAGCGCCCCGGCGCTGCGGGTCGCATAGAGCCCGGCGGGGATGCCGATGCCGACCGCCAGCGCCGCAAGCAAATAGTAAGCGCCGCGCAAACTTCCGGTCTCGATGATCCAGCCGACCGCGGCGGGCAGCAGCACAGTCGTCAGCGAAATTCCGCTTGTCGCGAACGCCAGCGCCAGCCCGCGATGCCGGTCGAAGCGTCTGGCGACCAGCCGTCCGTAGATCATCGCGCTCATCCCCGGCGCGGACAGCGCCAGCAGCGCGATCCCGAGCTGGAACTGCCATAGCCCGCCGCTCATCAGCGACAGCCAGATGTAGCTCGCGGCCACCCCCAGCGCGGAAACGACGATCACCGGGACCACCCCGATACGGTCGGCGAGGCGGCCGATGAACGGGGCCGCGAGCGCACCGAGCAGACCGAGCGCGGCCGATCCGCCAATCTCGCTGCGGCTTGCCCCGGTCACTTGCTGAATGCCGGGCATAAACAGGCTGGAGAGGTTCTGGTAAAGCCCGGCACCGACCCCGGCCATGGCGGCGGAGCCGAGCACGACGGGCCAGCCGCCGCGCCATTCGTGGGCCTTGGTGTCCAGTTCGGTCATCGCCAGCTATACAGCCAGGTGTAGGTCAGGAACGATTGCGGTCCTGGCAGCACGTCCGACGACAGGATCGGATAAAACCACGCGAACAGCCCGAGCGAGGCGGTGACCACCACCGCCCCCGGCCAGCGCCAGCGGCCCCCGCGCTCCCATAGCGCACCCAGCACCAGCCCCAGCGCGATAGTCAGGAAAGTGCCGGCCAGCAGGTAGTGATAATAGAACTGCAC
>JANMQW010000100.1:0-1983 GCA_031370725.1 Novosphingobium sp. | reverse complement strand
GGTCGATCAGCACATCACCGTGATCGGCACCGGTGACGCGGGGATCGAGAACGCCCGCGGGCTGGTCGAGGACGAGGTCCAGGGCAACGTCGTCACCGTGCTCAACCGCGCCCAAAAATCGACCAACGTGCGCGAAAGCTTTCCCACCGCCAAGGAACCCAACGCCAAGGCGCTGGTCGACGACGACGCCGCGGGGCGTCTGACAATCATGTACGAGACCGAAACCAAGGAAGTCGAACCCGGCTGGGCCACGCTGGCGACGCGCGACGGCGAGGAACGCATCCGCTGCGACCGGATCATCGCGAGGATCGGATCGGCCCCGCCGCGCGGGTTCGTCGAAGGCTGCGGGATCGAGTTTGCCAGCCAGGACCGGCTCGCCTTCCCGACGCTGTCGCCGGTGTTCGAATCGACCGCGCCGGGAATCTTCGTGATCGGCGCGCTGGCCGGATATCCGCTGATCAAGCACTGCATGAACCAGGGCTATGACGCGGTCGAGTTCGTCAACGGCAACATCAGCCTCAAACCAGCCGATCAGCCGCTGCTCGATGCCAAGTTCGCGGGGTTGCCGGGCGGCCGCTCGGTCGAGCAATGGCTCGAATTCCTCAAGACCAACGTTACCATCCTCGAAAGCATGACCACGCTCCAGCTGCGTGAGTTCATGCTCGATTCGGACATGCGGGCCTATAAAAAGGGCCAAACGATCTTCGAGAAGAACGATCCGGGATCGTCCTTGTTCGCGATCGCAGAGGGGATGGTCCACGTCCAGATCGACCCGACCGATACGTCGAAAGTGGTACCGATCGAGAAGGGTTCGATTTTCGGCGAGGTCGGCCTGATCTCGGGCCGTCGCCGCGGCGCAAAGATCGTTGCCGCCGAGGATACCGTCTGCGTCGAGATCAGCCGCAACGCCGCACTCAAATTGCAGAGCCAGGTGCCGACGGCCAAGAAGGCGATCGAGCGCATCTCGACCGAGCGCCAGCTGCTCCAGATGTTCGGCGCGGGGCTGACCCCGGCCGACATCCGCGAAGTGGTCGATGACGCCAAGATCATGCAGGTCAAGGCTGGCGACACGATCATGCGCGAGGGCGACGAGGGCAAGGAAATCTTTGTGATCCGGGTCGGCTCGATGATCGTCGAGAAGATGGTCGGAGGCAAGCCGGTGTTCCTCAGCTATCTGCCCGCGGGATCCTACGTCGGCGAAATGGCGCTGATCGCGGGTGGGCTGCGCACCGCCAGCGTGCGCGCTGCGGTCAAATCCGAAATCATCAAGATCGACGGCGAAAAGTTCGAGGCGGTACTCGCGACCAAGCCCGCGCTGCTCGAACGCGCGCGCAAGGACATGGACATGCGCCGCCAGGTCAACGCAGCGATCGAATCGAAGAAGGATTCGATCTCGAGTGTGGTCGATATGTGGTCTGAACAGGCCGCGTTCCTCGTCGCGCAAGGGCTGGGCGAGGCGACCGACGTCCTGCTGATCGACGAAACGCTGTGCGTGGGCTGTGACAACTGTGAAAAAGCCTGCGCCGACAGCCACGAGGGGCTCAGCCGCCTCGACCGCGAGGCGGGAAAGACTTTTGCCCACCTCCACGTGCCGACCAGCTGCCGCCACTGCGAACACCCGCACTGCATGGCCGATTGCCCGCCCAACGCGATCCACCGCGGCCCCGACGGCGAGGTGTTCATCAACGACACGTGCATCGGCTGCGGCAACTGCCAGCGCAACTGCCCTTACGGCGTGATCCGGATGGACAAGGTTCCACCCAAAAAGCCGAGCCTGCTCAACTGGCTATTCTTCGGCAGCGGCCCCGGGCCAGGCGAGCCGCCGTACAAGTGGTCGAAGAAGAATATGAAATACACCGGCGACCCGGCGATCGACGAGGGGCTGGACCGCAAGAAGGCGGTCAAGTGCGACATGTGCGCGGGGATCGATGGCGGCCCAGCCTGCGTGCGCGCCTGCCCGACCGGTGCCGCAATCCGCGTCGC
>JANMQW010000086.1:0-13674 GCA_031370725.1 Novosphingobium sp. | reverse complement strand
GCGCGGGCCAGGTCGCGCAGGCCGTCGCCGGTCGAACGACCGAGATGGCTGGCGAAGTCGGCCATGCCCAGTTCGCGGACCCGGTCGTGGCCGACGTTGAAATCGCCGCCCAGAACCAGCGGCACGGCGGGATCGCGGTTGGCGGCGATGAACGTGCGCAGCTGCTCGGCTTGGACCAGCCACGCGCGATCCGAGCGATCATCAGGCACACCCGACGCTCTGCGGCTGTTCAGATGCGTAGTGGCGACATCCACTGCGCGACCACCGGGCAATGTCAGCCGAGCCAGCATCGCGCCCTTGGCGGCGAGGCAATCGAACCCGGCGCAGGCCTGACTCGAATACGACAGGCGGCGGACGCGGGTGATCGGGTAGTCGGACAGCAGAATCAGCCCGCTGCCCTCCCACTTGCCCACGCCCTCGCCCTTCCACCAGTGCGCGCCCCAATCCAACACCTCGGGTTGCGCATCTTGAGGAAGTGGGGCTGCGAACGCCACATCCTCGCCGGGGCCATAGGCGGCATAGCGATAGCCCGATAGCCGGGCGATGGCGCGGGCGTCTGCGGTGAAGGCTTCCTGGATCACCGCCACCTGCGGCGCCCGGCCCACGCGATGGAGCGCAGCCAGGCGCTTGCCGATCGCGGCAAGCTGCGTCGCTCGCGATGAAGCGATGGGCCAAGGCAGTCCGTGAACGTTGTAGGTTAAAACCTGGAGCTCGGTTCCGGTGTGCGCCACGGGCGGCGCCTGAAGCGGTCGGGCGAAAGGCACGTCCGCGGCCCGCCCGGAGAATCCGGCGAAGCCCGCGAGCAGCGCGGTCGTTATCGCCAACGCCGCCTTCAGTCTGCCGTAGGTCTCCATGGAACCGCTCCGATCATGTGCGGACAAAGACGCCGCGGCGGTCCACGAACCGCAGTCACATCGCCGCGACCATCGGGCTCGCTTGGCCCCCGCCGAACGCGCTGCCGGTAAGTGTCGAACAATTCGGCAAAATGTTCGTCCATCGAACGAACCCCGCCCGCCAGCGCGACCGCGCGGCTGCGCGGCCCTCGCAAATCGGAACCGATCAACTCGGTAAGGACTTGCGCCAAATCGCCGGGATCGCCCGCGCGGTACGTCGATCCGGCACCCAAGGCGACCTGCTCGCCCGCGCCGCCGCTATCGGGGACGATCAGCGGCAGCCCGCTGGCCCGGGCCTCGCTAGCGACCATGCAATAGGTTTCGGAATCGCAGCCGTGGACCAGCGCATCGGCGCTCGCCATCAGCCGCGCCATCGCTGGGCGGTCGGCGATCGGCGCGAGCAGACGAATGTGCGGATCCTGGCCCGCGCGGCTGACCACCGCGGCGCGATCGCGGCCATCGCCGGCCAGAACGAAGCCTATCGGATGATCGATGCCCGCTGCCATCACCGCGTCGATGACCATCGGCCAGCGCTTTTCGGAGGCCAGCCGGCCAGCCCCCAGCAACAGCGTAGCGTCGGGCGCCAGCCCGCACTCCTCAAGCAGCCGCGCGCGCAGCTGCAGCGCCCGCGCAATCGGCTCGCGCCGGAACGCCGCGGTATCGGCCGCGACGATCAGCAATTCGACGTCCGGGCAGGCATCCAGGTGTACGGCCAACGCGAGGATATCAGTCTGAAGATGCGTCGCCCAGACGACTACCCGGATATTCCGCCCCCTCACCGCCTGTGTGCTTCGGTCAGCGTGGAGACTGCAAAGACCACCAAGTGCAGGCCCTGTTGCAAGGCGCTGGTGGTGATAAGAACGCTGGCCAGCGCATGGTGCGCGATCGCCAAGTTACCCGAAACCGCCAGCGCAATCCCCACGAATAGCACGTCGCGGTTGGGCACGAACGGTATTCGGCCGACCAGCACCTGCACCGCGAGCAGGGTGATCAGGTCGTCGGCGAGCGATCCGGGCAGCGCGACGCGCCATTGCGCGACCAGCAACGCCATCCCCAGGATGAACCGTAAGCCATGGATCGCCAGCAGTGCGATTGTGTCGCGCCGGTCCAGCGCCAGCACCCGGCGGCGTATGAACAGCCCAACCGGCAGCAGCCCGGCTACCGCGATCGCCACTGCGCCCCACCACCCGATCACTCCCAGCGGCAGCCGCTCGACCGAAACGTGGAGAGCCAGCCAGCCGACCAGACCCGCGGTGGCGGCGGCCGAGACTACCGCCGACAGGATGTTGGTGTCCTTGATCGCGTGCGCAATTTGGGCATCGCTCCGCGCAACCCGCCCGCGTGCCCAGACCATTAGCCCGACTTCGCCCGAATAGCCGATCACCATCGCATTATAAACGCGTTTGCGCAGGATCGCACCGAACGACGACCAGAAGGCGATGCCCCACAAACGACGATAAATCAGTGTATCGGCGACCGGCAGGACAAAATAGGCGGCGATCACCAGCACATAGAACAGCGGCTCACGCGGGCGCGCGGCCCAGATCGCGGCCCAGCCGATGGCGTTGAGCTGAAGCCCCAGCCACACCAGCATCGCGCCAGTGAGCAGCCATACCAACGTTCCCCGAAACCGCGCGGCCCTCGCCTCGGCGTATTGCAGGGTGGCGCGGAATCGATCGAACAGGCTCATCGTGCCACCCCCTGGCGGGCTGGCAACCGCAGTGCGAGAGGCTTGAACAACGGACAAATGACACACCTCGACGGAAAAAGACCTAACTCGCTTTGACCCCGCGACGGATTACGATCCGCAAACTGCGCATTTTATTATCGGTAATTCTCGCCTCCGGGCCTGTCACGATCAGGTTTGCGCCCTCCGCCGCTGCGCCCCGATCAGCGCAAGCCCATCCGTAAACGGGGATCCTAGCGGTTGACGTCGACGACGACCCGCCCGCGCACTTTGCCGTCGAGTAGGTCTGCGGCGGTGGCGATCGCCTCGCCCAGCGCGATCTCGGTGGCGATGATATCGAGCAGCGCGGGGTCGAGATCGCTCGCCAACCGCTGCCACGCCGCCATGCGCTTGGCCTTGGGCGCCATCACGCTATCAACACCTAGCAGCCGCACCCCGCGCAGGATGAAAGGCATGACCGTCGCTGGGAAATCGGCGCCTTGCGCCAGCCCGCACGCCGCCACCGCCCCGCCATAACGCGTTGCTGCGCAGGCGTTTGCCAGGGTGTGGCTACCGACCGAATCGACCACGCCCGCCCAGCGCTCCTTGGCCATCGCGCGGCCGGGTGCCGAAAGCTCTGCGCGATCGATGATCGTGTCCGCGCCAAGCTGCCTGAGGTAATCCGCCTCAGCCGCCTTGCTGGTCGATCCCACAACTGAGAAACCCAGCTGCTTGAGCAGCGCCACCGCGACGCTGCCGACCCCGCCGGTTGCGCCGGTGACCAGAACTTCGCCCTGATCGGGGGTGACGCCAGCGGCAACCAGCGCATCGACGCACAGCGCCGCGGTGTAGCCCGCAGTTCCGATCGCCATCGCCTGACGCGGGGTGAACGCGTTGGACAGCGGCACCAGCCATTCACCCTTGAGCCGTGCGACTTGCGCCAGCCCGCCCCAGTGCACCTCGCCCACGCCCCAGCCATTGAGCACGACCGCGTCGCCCGCCTGCCAATCGACATGGCTCGACGTGCGCACCGTCCCCGCCAGGTCGATCCCCGGCACCATCGGGAACTTGCGCACCACCGGCGAGCGCCCGGTGATCGCCAGGCCATCTTTGTAGTTGAGCGTCGAGAACGCAACGTCGATCGTCACGTCGCCTTCGGGCAACTGCGCTTCGTCGAGTTGCTGGACCGAGGCCTTTTGGCCGTCGTCGGACTTGTCGATTAGAATTGCGTTGAACATTTGAATTCCAGTGCGAGGTCAACGGCGGGTGGCAGGTTGCACGGGTTTTGCCGCTAGCGCTCGTGCATGCCTGCGCGCCGCGCCACACGCAACCTGCCGGGCGCGACTCCGCCTCCGCGCGAGCCGCAGTTCGAAAGTCAGCGCGGGTTTGCGAACGATCCGGCGGCGTCGAGGGCCAAGGCAATCGCGCCAAGCGGACCCGCATCGGCGCCCAGCGCGGGTGGGCCGATCATGGCACGCAGCGCGGCCAGATCGAGTTCTGGAAGATAGCCAGCAATGATTGCAGGAAGCCTGGCGATGGCTCTGTCGAGTAGTCCCGGAACGCCCAATCCGACGCCCCCGCCGAGCAGAATCCTCTGCGGGGAAAGCGTGAGGATCAGCGCCGCGAACAATTGGGCAAGATCGGTCGCGAGAAACGCCCGGCGCGGATCGTCGACTGCGGCAGCGTGGATATCGCCATCGAAACGCGCGGCGAGCGCGGGGCCCGAAACCAGCCCCTCGATGCAATCGCCGTGGAACGGACAAATGCCCGCGAACCCATCGCCGTCGGCGCGGCGCAGGCGAAGATGGCCAAGTTCGGGATGGAGCGCGCCGTGGATTGCGCGGCCATCGACCACGACACCTCCGCCGACCCCGGTGCCGATAGTCAGATAGACCAGGTTCGAGCAGCCTTGCCCCGCGCCCCAGCGCCGCTCGGCCAGCGCGGCGGCGTTGACGTCGGTATCGATCTCGGCCGGGCAGGCGACGGCCTGCGCCAGCGTTTCGCGCACCCGCGCCCCGCTCCAGCCCAGCTTGGTGGTCGCCAGGATGCAGCCGTAGTCGGCCGCGCCGGGATCGAGCCGGACGGGTCCGAAGCTGGCGATGCCCAGCCCGGCAAACGCGCTGCGCCAGCGATGCGCCGCCAGCCACGCGGCGAGCGCGCCCAGGGTGTCGTGCGGCGTAGTGGTTGGCACCTTGATCCGATCGACGATAGCGCCCCCGCGCCAGACCACCGCGATGCCCTTGGTCCCGCCGAGTTCGACACCTGCAAACACACGCAGGTCGGGTGGGGGAGTATCAGCCATCCGCCAACCTTACCCCTTCGTTGCGCTAATGCGAGCCGCCTTGATTGCGAGCCGCTGTGCGAAATTCGCCGGGGCGCATGCCGAAGTGATCGAGAAACGCGCGGCTGAGGTGGCTGGCCGAGGCGAACCCGACCTGCTCGGCAAGTTCCGACAGGGTATCGCGGTGATCGTGCGCGGCCAGTACGTAGCGCGCCGCTTCGAGCCGACGGCGGATGATGAACGAGCCGACCCCGCCAAACGGCGCAACCAGCCGGTAGAGCGTGCTGCGTGACAGATGCGTGGCGCGTGCGAGCGATTCGCCATCGAGCGAGCGATCGGCCAGGCACCGGTCGATCACTTCGCAAACCACTTTAATCCGTTTTGCATTGCGCCACTTCGCTGTGGGAGAGCCTTCGACCTGCTCATCAGCGAGAGCCGGACGAGCCGATGCTTCGTGTTCGGGCAAGGCCGGGGGGCGCTCCGAAATGGCAGAATTCAATGGGGCGACCATCCCGAAAATACGCATTGCGCTCAATTTCGATCCCGCGTGGTGCAATCATCGACCCGCGTTTGTGTAGCAAAACGCGCAACCATCGCAAATGTACGAGAATGAATATATCTCTGGCGTCTAAGTATTTTTTGTACAAGGTTCTGACGCGTACAGGCATTTTTCCAACGATTCTAACCTGCTAGGTCGTGGCAGAGACGTCCCGGGTCGCAAATCCCCCGGGCCAGCCAGAAATGCGGCCACCCAGCACATCCGGGGCGAGCCAACAGGGGAATTTTGCATGATCGACACACGCTTTTCCGCGCGTTCGCGCGCCGTCGCCATTCGCACGCTGTTCCTGGCCGGGACCGCGCTGGGCGGGGCCGCCACTGCACACGCGCAGAACGTGGTCTACAATGGTCCCGGCGATTACACCTTGACCACCACTGCCCCGATCTCGGGCGGGCCGCGCACGGTCGACATCACCGTCACGAGCGGCAACATCCTGCTCGACCTGGCCACCATGAACGTCGTCAACAACGGTTCGACCCTAGGTGCCGGTGTTGCGGCCAATAACACCGGGCCGGGCAACGTCAGCGTTGCTACCGATCAAATCAACGCCAGCGGCACCGGCCAGATCTATGGTATCGACGCGCGTTCGCTGGGCGGCAACATCGTGATCGACAGCGGCGTGGTGAACGCCAATAACAACCCCACTAGCCGCGGCATCTATGCGATCACGCAGAGCGGCAATATCACGATCACCTCGATCGAGGCCAACGGCGGGCTGCGCGGGATCTTCACCGGGGGCAACCAGAACGGCTTTCCCAACGTCGTGACGATCACCAGCGGCACCGCCACCGCCAATGCCACCAACCAGCCCAACGCGATCGTCGGCCAAGGCACCACGGTCAGCGTCACCAGCGGCATGGCCGCGCTGACCAACACCGCGGGCAACAGCGGCGCGGCGATTTTCGTGAACGCCGGAACCGGCGGCGCGACGATTGTTTCGGGCACAGCAATCTCGATGGGCAGCAACCAGGCCGTTCTGCAGATCTACTCGGACGGTGCGGCCAGCATCACCAGCGATATCGCGCGCATCACCCAAAGCGGCGATGCCCTGAGCGTGCAAAGCGGGACGGTAATCCAAATCAAGAGCAACACGGTCACCACGCAAGGGGTCAACTCGCGCGGGATCATTGTCGGCGGGTTCAACAACCCGGCGAACCTGAATTACACCTCGCTTGCCATCGACAGTGGAACGATCACGACCGCCGGGCAGAATTCCTATGGCATCTACGTCACCCCTACGACCGGCACGACCGCGATCACCAGCGGCACGATCAACACTTCGGGCGTGGGCGCGCACGGCATCTATATCACCGACCGCGGGCTGGGCGGGCTGACCGGGGCGATCAGCATCGCCAGCGGCACGATCGCCACCACCGGCGCGGGCGGCAATGGCATCTTCCTCGAAAACGTGCGCGGCCCCGTGGCGATCAACGCCACCAACGTGACCACCACTGCGGCCAACACCCCTGCGATCTTCGTCAAGCCGGTTTCTGGATCGACCTCGGCCACCACAATCAACGCGGGCGTAGTGCGCACCACCGGCGTCAATTCGTCGGGCATCGTGATCGCGGCGGGCGGAGCCAGCGGGGCGGTCACCGCAGGCGAAGTTTACAGCACCGGCGTCGCGATCGATAGCCGCGCGGTGGGCGCAGCTTCGATCGACGTGGGCATCACCCGCGCCACCGGCACCTCGACCGGGCTGGTCGCGATATCGACTGCGGGCGCCGCCACGATCACCTCACGTGATGCGCAGGTAAACGGATCGACCGGCATCTTTGCTCAGGGCCTGCACAATGCCACGGTCAATTCGGGCATTCTGAAGGTTACCGGGGCCGGCCAGACCGGCATTTTCGCGCAGAACGATGGGAACCTTCAGCCTGGCCTGATCACCGTCAACAGCACCACGCTAACCAGCGACGGCGGCGGGATCAACGCCTTTGCGCCCGGCGGCACCGCCGTGGTGAACAGCGGCACGCTGACATCGGGCGGTAACGCCACCGGGATCGGCGCATTCGCGGTCGATACCACGGTCAACAGCCAGACGCTTGTCAGCGGCGGCAACGGGATCTTCGCCAGCTTCGGCAATGGCGCGACCACGTTTGGGACCGCGACAGTCAACAGCGGCACGATCCAAGTGCGCGGAACCGACACCGGGACCAGCGGCGCGATCATCGCCAACGGTGCCAATGTCAACGTTGCCAGCGGCACGATCACCAACAGCGGAACTGGCAATCGGTTCGGCATTTCGGCGCAAATCCTCGGCGGGATCGCCAATCCGGGTAATCTGGCGGTCACTACCGATTCGATCGCTACGGTCGGCGACGGCGCCTATGGCGTCCAGGCACTTGTGGGCAACGGAACTGGATCGCTGAACGTTACCAACACCGGCACGATCACCACCGTCGGTACGATCCGGCCTGCGGGCACCCAAGTGCGCTATTCGACGGGTATCATCGCCGCCAGCGCCGCCGGGCCGATCACCATCGCCAGCAACAACATCACCACCTCGGGCGTGCAATCGGCGGGCATCCGGGTCGAGGCGAGCGACGGGATCACGGCGTTCTCGTTCTCGCAAGCCGCGGGTTCGGCTCCTGTAGCGGTAACCAGCACCGGTGCGATCCGCACCTCGGGCGCCAACGCCGAAGGCATCCGCGTCCAGTCGGGGCAATCGGCGGCCACGATCGCCAACAGCGGCACGATCGCTACCACCGGCGCCGGGTCGACCGGCATCCTTGCGCTGGGCACCAGCGGCGCGCTTACCACCGCCAACAGCGGCAGCGTGGCGACAAGCGGGCTCAATGCGACAGCGATCAATGCAGCGACGCAAGGAAATGTGAACGTTGCGGGCGGCACCACCAGCGCCGCGAACGGCAATGCGATCTTGGTCAGCGCGGGCGGCACCGCCACGGTCTCGGCCACCTCTGCCAACGCGGGGGGTGACGGGTTTGCGGGCGTTTCGGCCACCGGCGGCACTGGCGTCTCGCTCGACATCGCCAACGCCAGCTCGACCGGGTCGTCGATAAATGGCCGCGCCGATGCCGTTTACGCTATCGCCACCAACGGCGCGATTGAGGCTCGGATCGGTTCTGCCAGCGCCGGCGGGGTCGATGCCAACGGGGTCTATCTGATCGCCCATGGCACCGGCGGCGCGGTGGCCGCCACGATCACCGGCACGGTCACTTCGGCGCAGGCGACCGGCCTGCTGATCGATCCTCCGGGTGCGGTAAACATCACGGTTGCGCGTGGCGCGATAGTTTCGGGCGCGCTGGCCGGGATCGACACGATCGGCGGCACTAACGCGATCACCAACCTGGGCACTGTATCGAGCAGCAGCGGTCCGGCGATCATCGCAGTGGGGGCGACCACGCTCGACAATGCGGGAACGCTGAGCGGCGCGAACAATGTGGCAGTGCGGCTCAATACCACGAACGACGCTGTTATCCTGCGCACTGGTTCGGCTGTCACCGGCCGCATCGTTGGCGGCGGTGGAACCGACAGCGCAACGCTGATCGGCTCCGGCACGGCCGCAACCCCGATGCAGACCGTCGCCGGGTTCGACAGCTTCAGCACGCTGGCGGTACAGAGCGGTACCTGGACCGCCACGACCGCCGCGCCTTCCACCTTCGCCACCTCGGTCACCATCGCGAGCGGCGCCACGCTCGATGCCCAGAACGGCCCTGCCGGTCTGGTCATCGCGGCGCCTTCGATTGTCGATAACGGAGCACTGGTGGTGCGCAGCAGCGCTACCTCCGCCGGATCGACCTTCGGCACCAGCGTTGTCAGCGGCAGCGGCACCGTGCTGCTCACCGGGCCGGGCACCATCACCCTGGATGGCACCAACAGCCTGGCCAACACCGGCACGATCACGATCGACGGTGGCAGCCTGGCGCTGATCACCGGCACCCAAGGCGGCACCGTCGTTACCGGAATAAACGGCACCTTGCAGGTCGGCAACGGCGGAACCACCGGCGCGTTCACCGGCACGCTGGCCGATAACGGCACGCTGATCATCAACCGCTCGAACGATTATGTGTTCAGCGGCGGGGTCACCGGCGCCGGACTGATCGTCAAGCAGGGCGCGGGCAAGCTGACCTTCGGGACCAACTTCGCGTTCACTGGCACCACCCGCATCGATGCCGGATCGATAAGGCTTTCACAGCCGGTATCCCCCACCACCGAGATCGCGCTGGAAGGATCGGGTACGCTCGACCTGTCGGGCTTCCCGCAAGTGATCGCTGAACTGGCGGGCAGCAGCACCGCGGCCAAAATCAATATCGACGCCGGGTCGCTGACGATCAACCAGGCGACCAACACCAGCTTTGCCGGATCGATATTCGGCAACGGCAGCCTGACCAAATCGGGCAGCGGAACTCTGAACCTGACGGGGACCAGCACCTATGCCGGGCCAACCACCATCAACGGCGGCATCCTGGCGGTCAACGGCAGCATCGCCTCGCCGGTCAACGTTGTCTCCGGCGGCACGCTGGGCGGCACGGGCAGCGTGGGGACGGTCAACGTGACCTCGGGCGGCGTGTTCGCCCCGGGCAATTCGATCGGGACGATGGCCGTCAACGGAAACGTCGCCTTCGGCGCGGGTTCGATCTTCCGGGTCGAGGCCAACGCGGCGGGCCAAGCCGATCGGGTCAACGCCACCGGCACCGCGACGCTTTCGGGCGGGACGGTCCAGGTTCTGGCGGCAGCCGGCACTTACGCCAACCGCACCGACTACACGATCCTGACCGCCGCGGGCGGGGTCAATGGGCGGTTCGCGGGCGCCACTTCCAACATGGCGTTTCTCACCCCGCTGCTTGGCTATGCGCCCAACGCGGTTACGCTGACCCTGGCGCGCAACGACGTTTCGTTTGCCGCTCTGGCTGGCACCACCAACCAGATCGCCGTGGCCAATGCGATCAACGCCCGCGGGGTCAACGATCCGCTGTTCAACGCGGTGCTGTTCGCCACCGGGCCGATCGCCCAAGCGACTTTCGATCAGCTTTCAGGCGAGTTCTATCCCTCGCTAACCACCGAGGTGATCGACAGCACCCGGCGGATGCGCGATGCGGTGCTCGAACGCACCCGGATCGCGGGCGAAGGCACCGGGGTGTGGATCCAGGCGCTCAAGAGCAACTCGCAATCGGCCAGCCGCTCACCGTTCGACAAGATTAGCGGCGATCGCCAGGGCGTGGTCGGCGGGGTCGATCTGGGGCTAAACGGCGCGCGGATTGGTGTGTTCGGGGGCTACCAGGACGATGACGTGTCATCCAGGCGGCTCGCCAATTCGGCCAGAATCAAGACCACGCTGGCCGGCGCCAACGCCGCATTCGCTGCGGGGCCGTTCGAGGTCCAGGTCGGCGGATCGTATGCCTGGCACAACATCGACACCACCCGCACGATCACTGTCCCGGGCTTGGCGTCGACGCTTTCGGGGCCCCCCGACGGCACCAGCCTCGAGCTGTTTGGCGAGCTCGGCTACAAGCTGGCGATGGGCAACTATGCGTTCACGCCGTTTGTGCGCAATGCCTACAACCGCACCAAGCTGGATACCGTCACCGAAACCGGCAGCGCTTATGCGCTAACGGTCGACACCGAAACCCGCACGGTCAATCTGGCCTCGGTTGGGTTGCGGTTCGATGGCGATCAGGCGTTTGGCACATCGGGGCGGATCCTGCCGCGGATCAGCGTGGCCTATCAGCGCGCGTTTGGCGATCGCGATGCCAACGCGGTGGCGCGGATTGGCGGGATCGGGCCTTCTTACGCCATTGCTGGCGCGCCCTTGGGCAAAAGCGGCTTCGATGTCGAAGGCGGCTTCGACCTGCTGTTCGCAGATCGCTTCAGTATCGGCGCGGGCGGCTTCGCTTCGACTTCGAAGCAGTGGTCCGATTATGGCGGCAAGGTCTCCGTCGGCCTGCGCTTCTGAGCGTGCAGCGCGGAACCTGAGTCACATCAGGCAAGCCGATCATCCCGAGCCTCGAGCGAAGCCGAGGGGCTCGGGACCCGCTGGTCTGGTTTGGATTTGAGGGTCGGCGCTTGATCTGAAGCCCTGCAAGGTCCGTCCCCCCGGGCCTCGCGCCTGGATACAGAACGCGCACATAATAGACCGGCCATGAAACAGGCGGGCTAGCCGCAAGCCCGTGTTGCTCGCGTCAAACAAGTCGCGGCCCCCTCCCCTGTGAGGGAAAGGGGGCCGCGTGACCCGGACATCCAGCGCAATGCGCTGGCGCCACTATCCAAGTCGAGATCCGCTAGCGTCGCCTCAGAACTTGACGCTGGCTTCGACGAACACCTGCCGGCCGCGGTTCTGGTTGAGGATCACGTCATCGCCCACCGGAACACCGAAGCCATTGGCGGGGGCAAGGAAGGGACGACCGCCCGAAGTCTGGGTGATGATTTTGTCGGCAAGGTTCACCCCGATCAACGCCACGCGAAAGCGGTCGTCGCGCGTCCCGAACGAAATCCGGCCGTCGAACGTAGCGAACGATTTCTGGGCGTAATCGTCCAGCGTGGCGTTGGCGGTAATATAACGACCCGAATAGATCATGTTACCGCCCAGCCCCAGCGACAACGTGTCCCCGACTGGGATTGACCAGTCGAACGCCACGTTCCCCGAGAACTTCGGAGCACGCGCCAACCTTCGGCCGCTCAAAATAGTGTCGTCGGCTGTTCCAAGGTTAAGGTCAGGGCCGGGAAGTACGAAACTTTTGTACTTACCGTCGAGATAAGAGAGATTTGTCGAAAGGTTCAGGCCTTCAACCGGCGTGCGCCAACGCATTTCAAGCTCGGCACCCTTGGTGACCGCCTTGCCTGCGTTCAGTGTGATGAACTGGACCGCGGTGGCATTGAAGATTTGAACCTGAAGGTCCTTGAACGTGTAGTAATAAGCCGTGCCGTTCAGGGTCAGCGTCCGTCCCGCTAGCTGAGACTTGAATCCGATCTCCCCGCCCCGCGCCTTTTCGGACTTATAGATTAGCGACCCGAAATTACCGGATAGGGCCGCCCGGCTGAGGCTGTTAGACGGCAAAGCAGAGTTATCGATGCCGCCGGATTTGAAGCCGGTTTTGTAAGAGGCGAACACGTTGAAGTCCGGACTAACCTTGTACTTGACCGTGGCCTCAGGCGACACGTTGTTGTCATTGAAACGGATCGGTCCGGAGAAAAAGCCGCTCTGCAGGAAAACCGGGCTGGGAACGAAAAGGCCAGAACCTCTGGAAGTCTCGACATAGGCCAGCGAGTTGTGAACGTAAGGAACCCGGATCGTGTTGGTTTTCTTCTCGTCAGTATAGCGCACGCCACCAGAAATCTCGATCGCCTCGGTCGGGTTGTAGGTAAGGCTGCCAAAGAACGACAGAGCATCGGTCTTGGTGGTGTGGATTTTCTTATAGTCGAAGGTGTTTCCGGTTCCTACGGCAACCCCGCCACGTGCCAGATTTATAGTAGGATCGGGCCCGATCAGCGAAATATTGACCGCCTGCTGCGCCGTATCAAAAATGAACTCGCGATTTTCATAGAACGCGCCGACCATGAAGTTTAGCGGTCCGTCGAAGTTGCTCTGCAGGCGCAGTTCCTGGCTGTATTGTTTAAGAGCATTGCGCGGGTCGCTACCGCCGGTGCCAAGCGGAACACCGGGCCCGTTGATTGCCCCGAGCGCCGGGGCAAGTGCTGCGAGGGGAAGCCGCAACGCGTTGCCGAGCGGCGAGAAGGCCGGGCCAACGCCGCCATAGGCATAGCTGTCAACATCGGTGGCATCGAGATCGGCATAGCC
This sequence comes from Novosphingobium sp., assembly GCA_031370725.1. Lineage (GTDB taxonomy): Bacteria > Pseudomonadota > Alphaproteobacteria > Sphingomonadales > Sphingomonadaceae > Novosphingobium. The sequence continues at coordinate 516 of JANMQW010000086.1, read as the reverse complement.
TGAAATCGAAGTCAGCTGGATAGCGTCGGTCACATCGAGATCAAAGCGCAAACGTGAGAAGAACAGTTCGGTCTCGCCGAACGGAACGCCATTGAAGCCCACTGCTTTCGACGGCGACGGAACCTTTCTGGCGAGCGGCGGAGCAACGTCGGTCAGGAAGTAACGACCATTGTTGGTCTTGCAGTCATAGCCGGCCGGGATCGCGACCACGCCCTGCAACAGATAAATCTCGTCGGCGCGGCCATTCTTGCCGCAAAAGATATCCGCCTGCGCAATCGCACCGTCGTTTTCGTTGCGGACATACTGGAACTTGAAATTCGCGGTGAAGCGGTCAGTCGGCTCCCAGTTCAAGGTGAGGCGACCAACGAAGTCCTTGAGCGTGCGGGGATTGTTTACCGCCGGGGTGCCCGCCTGAAGCCGCTGATATCGGTCGATATCGGTGTATTGCGCGGCAATCCGGATACCCAGGGTGTCGCTCGCCGGGCCCGATATGAAACCGCCGACGACTTTGCCCTT
>JANMQW010000072.1:0-31926 GCA_031370725.1 Novosphingobium sp. | reverse complement strand
GGCGCGGGGCATCTGGCCGGGCCGGGGAGCGTACAGGACCAGTTGTCGGCGCGCGGTTTGGCTGCAACACGGTTGCAGTGAGGTTGCGGTTTGGCGCTGGGCCTTCGATAGGCTCAGGCTAAGCGGACCTTACTTTTTGCTTCGAACCAGAACCCGCTCATGCTGAGCCTGTCGAAGCACGCCCACTGACGTGGCCGAATGGGGATTACAATGCGTCGTCTAATCCTCCTCGCGCTGTTCGCGCTGGCTGCATGCCATTCCGCGCCGGTCGACATGAAGCATCCCGCGTTATGGGAGGTGACCGGCCCCGATGGCGCCAAGGGCTTTCTGTTCGGCACTGTCCATGCCCTGCCTGATGGCCTCGCATGGAAGACCCCGGCGATCGACCGGGCGATCGGGCAAAGCACCACGCTGGTGCTGGAAATCATCGACCCCAGCGATGAAAACGCGGCGCGCGCGGCGTTCGTGCGGTTGGGCACCACCCCCGGCCAGCCACCGCTGGGGCAGCGTGTCGATCCCGCCCGGCGTGAAGCTCTGCGTGCCGCCTTGGCCAAAACCGGGCTCAAGCCGGCGCAGTTCGCCAGTCTGGAGGACTGGGCGGCGGCGCTGACCCTGTCATTCGCGCTGGAGGCCAGAGACGGCTACGATCCCGACAACGGCGCAGACCGCGCGCTGCTGGCCGCTGCGGGCAAGCGTCCGGTGGTCGGACTGGAGACGCTTGAGGGCCAGCTGGGCCTGTTCGATGCGCTGCCGGCGCGCGAGCAGCGCTCGTTGCTGGGCGCGATAGTGGCGGAAAGCGCGGGCGATGAAGCAGACAAGAAGCTGGTCAAAGCCTGGGCCGAAGGCGATGTCGCCACGCTGGATCGCGAGGCGCATGCCGGGATGATGGCCGACCCGCGCCTGCGCGAGGCGCTGCTGGTCTCGCGCAACCGGCGCTGGGCGGAACAGATCGACGCGATGCTCAAGGCGGGCAAACGCCCGTTCGTGGCGGTGGGCGCGGCGCATGTGGCCGGGATCGACGGGCTACCCGAGATGCTGGCGGCGCGGGGCTTCACGGTGAAGCGGGTGCAGTAACGCGGGGCCTTGCTTTCCCGCCAAAACCCCCCTAACGGCCCCGCTCCCCGCCATGGTCATCCCTGGAGGCGCGGCGGGGTATCAACACCGTAATTCGGAAAGGTCACGGCTATGAGCGAAGCTCTCACCCTGGCGGCCGAGGCGCGTGAGCGGGCTGGCAAGGGAGCCTCCCGCGCTCTGCGTCGCGAAGGTCGCGTACCCGCCGTCGTCTATGGCGGCAAGGAAGAACCCCTGAGCATCCACGTCGAGGAGCGGCTGCTGCGCCGCATGCTCGGCACCGGACACTTCACCAATTCGATCGTGATGATCGATGTGGGTGGCAAAAAGGTCCGCACCCTGCCCAAGGACGTCCATTTCCACCCCGTGAGCGATCGCCCGCTGCACGTTGATTTCCTCCGCTTGGCCAAGGACGCCACGGTTGAGGTTTCGGTGCCGGTGCTGTTCATCAACGAAGAAGACTCGCCGGGCCTCAAGCGCGGCGCGGTGCTCAACATCGTGCGCCATGAGCTTGAGTTGGTGTGCGACGCGGACAAGATCCCCGACGACATTCAGATCGACGTGACCGGGCTGGACGTGGGCGATTCGATCCACATCAGCAATGTCACGCTGCCCGCTGGTTCGGTCAGCGCTATCACCGACCGCGATTTCACCATCGCCACGATCGTCGCACCGTCTGGGATGCGCAGCGAAGTGGGTGATGCGCAGACCGAGGACGAAGCTACTCCGGCGGCCTGAAGACAAGTACTGCGCTAAGCCCCTCCCGCTTGCGGGAGGGGCTTGGGGTGGGCCTTTCAGGTGGTGCGCTTGCCCACCTTTGGCTCCTCCCGCTAGCGGCAGGGGAGAAGTAGGTGCAATTCTGGGTCGGCCTCGGCAATCCCGGTCCGTCATACGCGATGCACCGCCACAACGTGGGGTTCATGGCGGCGGACACCATCGCCGAGGTCCATCGCATCGGCCTGGCGCAGAAAAAGTTCTCCGGCTGGCTCCATGATGGGAAGATCGGCGGTGAGCGCGTGCTGCTGTTCAAGCCCGCAACCTTCATGAACGAAAGCGGCCGCGCGGTCGCCGAAGCGCTGCGCTTCTACAAGCTCGACGTCGATGCGCTCACGGTGTTCCACGACGAACTCGATCTCGCCCCGTTCAGGCTCAAGGTGAAGCGCGGTGGCGGCACCGCCGGGCACAACGGCCTGCGCAGCATCGACCAGCATCTGGGCGCGGATTTCCGCCGCGTGCGGATCGGCATCGGCCACCCGGGACACAAGGACCGGGTTACCGGATACGTACTCGGCAACTACGCCAAGGCCGAACTCCATCCTCTGGCCGACTTGCTTGGAGCCATTGCCGCCGAAGCCGAGTGGCTGGCGAAAGGCGATGACGTGCGCTTCATGAATGATCTGGCGTTGCGGCTCGGCGATTGAAGTTAGCCAAAATACTGTCGAAACGGTTTACATTTCTCGCTCACGTTAACCATGGAAACCCCACAAAACTGCTGCTGGCACGGGAGTTGCGTAAGCTTGTGTAAACCGTGTTCGTCATTGGGGGCCTAATCCATGAACCTGTTCCGCACGTTATCGCTAGCTGTCGCTGGAGCCGTTGCGCTTTCGTCAAGCATCGCGTTCGCCGATCCGATTACGCTCGATTCCTCAAGCGTCGGGCAGACCGTGACGCTCGGCTATAACGGCATGGCCGACGGCACCACGATCACCGGGCTGACCGGCAGCACCACCTTGACGCTCACCGGGATCACCGGAACAAGCTACAACTTCGATTACAGCGTGACCAACACCACCAGCGACCCAGTCAATTCGCGGATCAGCAGCTTTGGCTTCGATACCACCCCGGACACAACCGGTGCGACTTCGACAGGGGCCTACAATAATGCGCTGCTCGGCGGCCAGGTACCGAGCCCATTCAACACCGTCGATGTCTGCTTCAAAGCTGGCGGATCGAACAGCTGCTCGGGCAGCGGTGGCGTGCTCAACGGGCAGACCGGGAGCGGAACGCTTTCGCTGAGCTTTGCCAGCGCGCCAACATCGCTGACGCTCTCCGACTTCTTCGTCCGCTATCAGTCGATCACCGGCGCGGGTAGCGTGACCTCGGCGACCGGCGCGGGCACGATCACCAGCAGCGGCGGCAGCACGGGCGGAACCCCGGTTCCCGAACCCGGCATGATCGGATTGTTCGGCCTGGGCTTGATCGGCCTGGCGCTGGCCCGCCGCCGCCAGGCACCACGCGGGCGGACGCCGGAACTAGCCGCAGCCTGAAACGGACCTCAAGAACACGAGGGGCTCGGCCAATGGCCGGGCCCTTTTTTGTTGGTGACGCGGTCTAGCCCTTCTCGGCAGCCAGCAAGTGTCCGCGGATCGTAGCGCTGTTGGGCGCCTTGCGCGCCGCCGCGCGCAGCAAATCGAGCGCGCGGCTGCGGTCGCCGCCGGTCTCGACCAGCAACCAGCCTGCGGTGTCCATCACCGAAGGGTTTTCTGGCGCCAGTTTGAGCGCGCGCAAGGCATAGCCCAGCGCCCTGGCGTTGTTGCCCAGCTTGCTTTGCGCGAAGGCAAGGTTGTTGAGGACGATCGGGTTTTGGCCGTCGGTGACCTTGAGAATCCGCTCATAAGCTGCGGCGGCGCTCTTCCAGTCGCCCTGCTTGAGCGCGCTGTCGCCCAGCGCCAGCTCGCTGCCGAGTGCCTGCGGCGTGGGAAAGCGCGCACGGTCGGCATAGTTCGCAGCCGCCGGATCGCCCGCAGCGCGCGATGCCTTGGCCATCAGCGCGAGCACTTCGGGGGCGGCCTCAGGTCTGGCGGCGAGCGGCCGCAACGTCGCGATCGCTGCTTTGGCGTCGTCCCCGGCCAATTGCGTCTCGGCCAGCAGCAACACGGTAAGCGCGTGCCCCGGCGCGCGGCGATGGAGGGGTTCGAGCCGCGCCCGCGCCTGCTCGATCTGACCCAGACGGAGTTGCGCTTGTGCATACAACAGCATCGCGTCGTCACGCGTGGCAAGTTGGGTTTCGAGCGGCTGGAGGATGGCGCGCACCTGGCCCCAGTCTTTTTTCCCCGTCGCCGCGCGCGCCTGGAGATAGGCCACCGCCGGACTGCCACCTGCGGTCTCGCCAAGCGCCGCGAGTTGCGCCCCCATGTCCTTGTCGCGCCCCAGGTCGCCGAGCACTGCGGCCTTGCCGGTAAGCGCCGCGAGGTTGCCCGGATAAGCACGTGCGGCCTGATCGTAGAGCATCAGGGCGCCAGCAAGGTCGCCCTTGGCGACCGCCAGCTGCGCCGCAGCGAGCAGCGGATCGAGCGTACCCGGTGCCGCTTTCAGCGCCTGCCCCGCAAGCGTCGCCGCGGCCTCGCGGTTGCCCCGGCCCAGTTCGAAGCGGCTGAAGTCTGCGAGCAGCCGCGCTTTGTCGCCCCCTGCATTCACCCCTGCCGCAAAGCTCGCCGCCGCCGCAGTCGGATTGCCGAGCATGAGTTGAGAAAGCGCGCGGATGCGATGCGCTTCCGCCGAGGTTAGCCCCGCCACTCCGTCGAGCGCCAGCTTGCCTTTGCCGCGCAACAGCGCCGCCTCGGCCATCAGCAGCGCCAGATCCGCAGGCTTGCGCGCGCCAGCGGCCAGTTTGTCCAGCGCAGCCTGCGCCGCATCGCCGTCGCCTTGCGCAAGGTGGTTGCGTGCGGCGAGTTCGAGCGCGGCCGGATTGCCCGGCTCGGTCTGGAGCACGGCAGTCAGATCAACCTGTGCCGCGCGGTAATCGTGCGTGGCGTAGGCTTTGCCCGCGCGTTCGAGCCGTGCCTGCGGGCTGTCACCGCAACCGGCGAGGAGCAGGGTGGCGGCGAGCAGCGGGGCGATGGGTAGCAACCTGTTCATCGCGGCTACCTGCCACGAATGGCTGAAATTTAGGTGAAGGCTCACCATGGCGCGGACTTGCGGGTGTGGAACCACTTTCCACGCGACGTCTTATCCCGACATCGTTCTGATGTTTTGCATGGAGGTGCCGGTGGCATCGAACTCTTCTGTTTTGGCAGTGCTTGGCTCGCTTACGCTGTTGGCGCTCGGGGGCTGCGACAAATCTTCGAATGAGACGGCGCATCCTGCCGCCAATTCGTCCGCCACGAAGTTCGAAGCGGACCCTAACGCAGCACCCACGACCCCCGCGCCTTCGCCTGAGCGCCGGGCGGCGCTCGTCGCGGCCGCGGAGCGCTTCGAAAACCTGACCGAAGCGGCTTTCTCCACCGATCCCGCCGAGACCGCAAAACGCACCGCGTTGGCCACCGCCGCCGGCGCGGCGGTGCGTAGCGGGATGAGCCCGGATCACGGCGCAGGGCTCGATGCAGCGCTGGGCAAGATCGGCTTGGCTTCCCGCACCCAAAACCCGGTCGATCTGTCGCTCGCCTCCAACGAAGCCTATCGTGCTGTCCTGACCGAAGCGGACGGCGAACCCACGATCCCGCTCGATATCGGAATGCTCGATTACGTGGGATTCCGGATCGTTGCCGATGCGCGCGATCCCAAGCCGCGCTGGGACGATGTCCGCGAAGCGCTCGGCTATGCCCACCAGCGCTGGAACGCGGTCAAGCCACAGATCGCCAACGCCAAGGCTAAGGATGATTTCGACAAGGCACTGGTGTGGGTGCAAGAGGCGCTCGCGGCCAAGGATGCTAAGTCGCTCGAACGCGCGGCCAATCACGAACTCGATTTGGTCGATGTCCTCGAAACTGCAGTCAAGCCCAAGTGAGCGGGCCCGGCACCCAATCGTCCGCTTCCCAATCGTCCGGCGCGACCCTTTCGACCAAGGTTCCGCTGGTCACGCTGTATTTCTGGATCATCAAGATCATGGCCACGACGGTTGGTGAGACCGCCGCCGATTTCCTCAACTTCGACATGAAACTGGGGCTGGTCAAAACCTCTTGGCTGATGGCCGTGCTGCTGGTGATCGCGCTGATCGTCCAGATCGCCGCACGCCGATATGTGCCGTGGAAATACTGGCTGGCGGTGGTGTTCCTGAGCATCTTCGGCACGCTGGTGACCGACAACCTTTCGGACAACTACGGCGTGTCGCTGATCGTCACCACCATCGGCTTCAGCGTCGCGTTGATTGCCACGTTCTTCGCCTGGCATGCCAGCGAACACACGCTTTCGATTCACAGCATTTTCACCCGGCGGCGCGAGGCGTTCTACTGGACCGCGATCCTGTTCACGTTCGCACTCGGCACGGCGGCGGGCGACCTGCTCGCCGAGCGAATGGCGCTGGGCTATGCGGTGTCGGCACTGTTGTTCGGCGGGGCGATCGCACTGGTGACATTGGCTTATTACAAGTTCGGGCTCGACAGCGTCTGGGCGTTCTGGATCGCCTATGTCCTGACCCGACCGTTCGGCGCATCGTGCGGCGATCTGCTGTCGCAGGCGCCCAAGGATGGCGGGCTTGGCCTGGGCACGGTCGGCACCAGCGCGCTGTTCGTGGCGGTGATCGTCGGGCTTGTGGGGTATCTTTCGTACTCTCGCAGTGACACCCTGCCCGATGAGGCAAACGCCTCCGCCTGATCGCCACGCCGCGCGCGGTGTTCCCAAGCCGCGTCTCGCTCGCTAAGGCGCGCCACGCGCAGCAAGGGCTTGCGCGCAGGAGTGCATGATGGGATTTCGTTGCGGTATCGTGGGCCTGCCCAATGTCGGCAAGTCCACCCTGTTCAATGCGCTGACCGAGACGCAGGCGGCGCAGGCGGCGAATTATCCGTTCTGCACGATCGAGCCCAACGTCGGCAACGTCGGCGTGCCCGATGCGCGGCTCGATACGCTGGCCGCGATTGCCAAGAGCGCCAAGATCATCCCGACCCAGCTCGGCTTCGTCGATATCGCGGGCCTCGTCCGCGGCGCATCGAAGGGCGAAGGGCTGGGCAACCAGTTCCTCGGCAACATCCGCGAGGTCGACGCGATCGTTCACGTCCTGCGCTGCTTCGAGAACGACGATATCCAGCATGTCGACAACAAGATCGATCCGATTTCCGACGCCGAGACGGTCGAGACCGAGCTGATGCTGTCCGATCTGGAAAGCCTGGAAAAGCGCGTTCCATCCGCGCAGAAAAAGGCCGCGCAGGGCGACAAGGAGGCCAAGATCACCGCCTCGGTGCTCGGCCAGGCGCTCGATCTGCTGCGCGAGGGCAAGCCGGCCCGGCTGGTCGTGCCCAAGGACGAAGAAGAAGAGCGGGTGTTCGCCCAGGCGCAGCTGCTCACCGCCAAGCCGGTGCTGTACGTGTGCAACGTCGAGGAGGAAGCTGCGGTTTCGGGCAACGCGCACACCGCCCGGGTGTTTGCCAAGGCCAAGGCCGAGGGCGCCGAGGCGGTGGTCGTATCCGCCGCGATCGAGGCCGATATCGTCACCATGCCGGTGGAGGATCGCGGCGAATTTCTTGAGGCGCTTGGGCTGGCCGAGGCCGGTCTCGCCAAGATCATCCGCTCGGGCTACGAACTGCTCCACCTGATCACCTTCTTCACCGTCGGCCCCAAGGAAGCGCGCGCCTGGACCGTTCATCAGGGCGCCAAGGCCCCCGATGCGGCGGGCGAGATTCATTCCGACATGCAGCGCGGCTTCATCCGTGCCGAAACCATCGCCTATGACGATTACGTGGAGCTGGGCGGCGAGAACCCGGCCAAGGAAGCTGGCAAGCTGCGCCAGGAGGGCAAAGAGTATGTCGTCCACGACGGCGACGTGCTGCACTTCAGATTTAACGTCTGAGCGCCATTCGAGACTTTTCCACAGACCGCAAATTCGGTAACCTGCGTCGACAAATAATGCTGGAGACAGCCTGTGATAACGCCGGCCTCGCTTGACCGCTGCAACTGCGACGAACGGTAGTGCGCAATTGACGCGCGTCACTGAGCGTTGTTCCATCCTGGCGCCGCCGGTGCCGGGAGCCAGCCCAAGGCACCATCCATGATCCATCCGATAACCAGCGCAAATCTGCGCGCGCTCGCTGAGGGGCGCAGCGTCGCGAGTATCCGCGCTGCCGATAGCCCACTCGCTACCCCCGAAATCCTGACGATGCTCGCCGGGCTTGCGGTCCGGATCGAACATCAGTTCACCCCGGCGGCCTGGTTGATGGTTGAAGGCGGCGAAGCGGTCGGGCTGTGTTCAATCAAGTCCGTAGACCGGGACGGCAGCATCGACATCGGCTATGGCGTTGCGCCAACTCGGCGCAGGCGGGGCGCCGCTACGCGCGCTGTCGCCGATTTGGTCGCGTGGGCGCGGAGCGATCCACGGGTCAGGCAGCTGACTGCCGAGACTATGGCCGAACCCGGAGCGTCGCCCAAAATCCTCCTCGCCAACGGCTTCGTACAAATTGGCGAACGGGTCGACGTCGAGGACGGACGGGTATGGTGCTGGCGACGAGACTGTTCGGACTGACGTCTGCCGCGGAACTTCCGCGGTTCCCGCCGGTTCATCCCACTAAGAACAGGGATAGGGGATATGCAAATGGCCAAAGTCGCTCGGCTCGATTGGCTTGCCAAAGCGGGGTTCGCCGCGCGCGGGATCGTTTACATTCTGTTCGGTTGGATCGCGCTGTCGGCGCGGGGCAAGACCGAGCAGGGCCAGAAGGCGGTGTTCGACAAAGTGCAGGACATGCCGATGGGCGACCTGTTGCTGACCCTGCTCGCGCTGGGGCTGTTCGCCTATGGCATCTTCCGCCTCACCAGCGGCCTGCTCGATATCGAGGGCAAGGGCGATGAACCCAAGGGCCTCGCCGGTCGCGCCGCGCAAGTCGGGAGCGGGCTGTTTTATCTATTGCTGTCGTACACTGCCTCGCAGTTCCTGGGCGGAGGGAAGCCTTCGGGCAACGCCACCGGCAGCGGCAGCAGCCAGAAGGCGGCCAAGACCCTGCTCGATCTCGATCTGGGCAATGTGGGTTTGTGGCTGGTCGCGCTGGGCTTTCTGGTCGCGGCGGTGATGCAGGTGCGCAAAGCCATGAAGGGCAGCCACATGAAGCAGACCGCGCCCGATACGCCCGCCTACGCAAAGACGCTCGGCCAGATCGGGCTGGTCACGCGCGGATTCATCTTTGCGGTGATCGCCTATTCGTTCGTAAAGGTCGCACAGACCAATGATCCGGGCCAGGCGAAGGCCGCGGGGGCGGCGATTGCCTCGATCCAGGGATCGAACCCGACGCTGTACGCGCTGATCGCGGTCGGGCTGATCGTATTTGGCATCTTCAGCCTGATCCTGGCGCGGTATCGGGTGGTTCCCGCAATCGACGTGGCCGACGCTGCCAAGGACAAGGCGAGCGAGGCGAAGGCCAAGGTCGCTTCCAAGTTTTGATACTGCCGCAAGCTTGAATTGGGCGATTGACGCTTCGGGTTGCGCACGGCAAGTCGCGGCGATGCAGTATTTCGAAGACATCCCGATCGGCCAGAAGCAAGCTTTCGGCAGCTATCAAGTCACCCGTGAAGAGGTACTGGCGTTCGCCACCAAGTTCGATCCGCAATCGTTCCACCTCGACGACGAGGCCGCTGCGAAGACCCACTTCGGGCGGGTTTCCGCCAGCGGCTGGCACACCTGTGCGATGACCATGGCGATGCTGGTGGAAAACATGAAGGGCCGCAAGCAGGCCGGGCTCGGCTCGCCGGGAGTGGACGAGTTGCGCTGGCTCAAGCCGGTCTTTCCCGGCGACACCCTGCACTGCGAAACCGAAGTCTTCGAAAAGCGCCGCAGCGCCAGTCGCCCCGAAATGGGCATCTTCAAATCACGCGCAAAAGTGTTCAACCAGCATGACGAGCCGGTGCTGTCGATGACATCGATCGGCTTGGTCGCGGTGCGCGACCAGAATGCCGAGATCACTGGTTAGGGCCTAAGCTCCGCACTCCACCTGCCCGTCAGCCTCGTACACCACGCGGTCGAACGGATCGGTGACCACCAAATGGCCCGGCCAGCGGATCAGTTCGTCGCCCGCGCGATCGCCCGAGGCATCGGTGTGGGTCAGCGAAAGTGCCAACTCCTTGCCGACATAGCGAGAAACCGTATCGAGCGGGAGTTTGGTACTGCCTGGGTCGGAAGCAAAGCGGATCAGCTTGTCGCCGATTTTCATCGTGCCCGTTTTGGCGCGGGTCAGCAGTACCGCACCCATACTGCCGCCCGGCGCAAACGCGCAGCCAGCCCCGAACAGATCGTATTTCTGAATGTCGGCGAACAGAAGTGGCTGCGGGGTCAGTTTCGCCACCGGGGGCTTGGCCGATTGCGCTGCCTTGACCTGAGCAATCGCGCGGTCGTCCTCCGCGCGTTTTTCCGCCGCGGATTTCTGGGGCGTGCAGGCGGCGAGCAATGCCAACAAACCTAGCTCCATCAGGAAGGATCTATTTACGTCCAAACAGCTTTTCAACATCGTCCATCGCCAGTTTGATCCACGTCGGGCGGCCGTGGTTGCACTGGCCCGAACGCGGTGTCTGCTCCATTTCGCGCAAAAGCGCATTCATTTCAACGACCGACAACACTCGCCCCGCTCGCACCGAGCCGTGGCAGGCCATAGTCGCGAGGACGAGGTCGAGCCGTTCGCCCAGCAGCAGCGTGTCGCCGTTGGCCGCCAGATCGTCGGCAACGTCGCGCAGCAGCGCATGCGGATCGCCGCCCGAGAGCGCGGCAGGCACGCTGCGCACGAGCATCGCGCCGGGACCGAAGCGTTCGACCGCCAGCCCGTATCGCGCCAGCGCCTCAGACTGCGCCTCGAGCCGATCGCAGTCGGCCTCGTCGAGTTCGACCACTTCGGGCAGGAGCAGTGCCTGGCTCGCACCGTGCGCGCCCGCCCCCGCCGCGCGCAGGCGTTCGAGCACCAGGCGTTCGTGTGCGGCGTGCTGATCGACGATCACCAGTCCGTCTGCGGCCTCGGCGACCACATAAGTGTTGGCGATCTGGCCGCGGGCGATGCCCAGCGGGTGCGCGGTGCTGTCGGGCACCGCAGCCTCGGCGATCTCCGCACGGCCCGCCGGAGCGTCCAGCGCCGCACCTTCATAGCCGCGCCACAGTGCCTGCGCATCGCTTACCCGCGCATCGCTGGGTGGCGCGGTCCAGCCGCGCCCGCTGAACAGCGAATGGCTACGCTGATCGGGGTGGAGCGGCGCTCCGAACGGTTCCTGTTGCCACGCGCGCATCGCCTCGCCTGCCGGGGCCTGAACGCTGCGCCGGTCGCCCCCGCCCAGCGCCTCGCGCAGGCCCGACACAATCGCGCCGCGCACGCCCGCGGCGTCGCGAAAGCGGACTTCGGTCTTGGCCGGGTGGACGTTGACGTCGACCTCGCCGCACGGAACCGAAACGAACAGCGCGAGCACCGCGTGGCGATCGCGCGCGAGCATGTCGGCATAGGCGCCGCGCACCGCTCCGGCGAGCAGGCGATCCTTCACCGGGCGGCCGTTGACGAACAGGTACTGGTGATCGGCGACGCCGCGGTTGTAGGTCGGCAGCCCGGCAATCCCGGTCAGGTGAAGCTCGCCGCGGCGGAAGTCGATCTGCACGGCATTGTCCGTCAATTCGCGCGCGATAACCTCTCCGGCGCGCGCTATAATTCCCGCGCCCGGCTGCACCGCCAGCGCGCGGCGGCCGTCATGCTCGAGCGTGAAGCCGACATCAGGCCGGGCCAGCGCGAGACGGCGCACCGCATCGAGGCAGGCCGCCCATTCGGAACGAGCGCTGCGCATGAATTTGCGCCGCGCGGGAACACGCGCGAAAATCTGCTCGACCCGGATGCGGGTGCCCGGCGGCAGCGCGGCGGGCCCTTCTTCAACCACCGCGCCGTTGTCGACTACCCTGCGCCAGCCTTCTGCACCCCGGTCATCCTGACCCTGTCGAGGGATGCGCGGACGGCTTTCCACCGTCAGCCGCGCCACCGACGCAATCGACGGCAGCGCCTCGCCGCGGAAGCCGAGCGTGGCGACGTTCTCGATATCCTCGTCTGGAAGCTTGGAAGTGGCGTGGCGTTCGAGCGACAGCGCGATCTCGTCGGGCGACATCCCGCAACCGTCGTCGGCGACCTCGATGAGCGTCAGCCCGCCCTCGCCTAGACGGATCGAGATGCTCACCGCACCTGCATCCAGCGCGTTCTCGACCAGCTCTTTCAGCGCACTCGCCGGTCGCTCGACGACCTCTCCTGCAGCAATGCGGTTGACAAGCGTTTCGGGAAGGCGGCGGATGATGGGCATGAGATTTGCCAGACTAGCGGTGAATGAACGGTTTTTCGAGACGATCAGTGAGGATAACCCCCACAATCCCGACAATATTTTAGCCTTTGCCGGCTATCCCGGTTAATGAGCCGCCTTCCCCCGCCCCCACCCGGCGCAGCCCGGCACGCAATTGCGCGCCGTAAGCCGCTGGACAGATACGGATTTCACGAATGGCGTCGTTTCTCTCGCGATTCTTCAAGTTTGGTTCCCAGAACATGGCCATCGACCTCGGGACGGCCAATACCCTCGTCTATGTCCAGGATCGCGGGATCGTCCTCAACGAGCCTTCGGTGGTCGCGATCGAGACCATCAACGGGATCAAGCGGGTCAAGGCGGTTGGCGACGACGCCAAGATGATGATGGGCAAAACCCCCGACAACATCGAAGCGATCCGCCCGCTGCGCGACGGGGTTATCGCCGACATCGAAGTGGCCGAGGAGATGATCAAGCATTTCATCAAGAAAGTCCACGGATCGAAGAGCCTGCTGCGCTATCCCGAAATCGTGATCTGCGTGCCCTCGGGATCTACCAGCGTCGAGCGCCGCGCGATCCGCGACGCCGCGAGCAACGCGGGTGCCAGTCAGGTCTACCTGATCCTCGAGCCGATGGCCGCGGCGATTGGCGCCGGAATGCCGGTGACCGAGCCGGTCGGTTCGATGGTGGTCGATATCGGCGGCGGGACGACCGAAGTCGCGGTGCTGAGCCTGCGCGGTCTCGCCTACACCACCAGCGTCCGCGTCGGCGGCGACAAGATGGACGAAGCAATCGTCAGCTACGTCCGCCGCCACCACAATCTTTTGATCGGCGAGGCTACCGCAGAACGGATCAAGAAAGATTATGGCACCGCAATTGTCCCCGCCGACGGCGTCGGCGCGATGATCGCGATCAAGGGTCGCGACCTCGTCAACGGCGTGCCCAAGGAAATCACGATCACCCAGGCCAATATTGCCGAGGCGCTGGCCGAACCGATCGGGGCGATTGTCGAAGGTGTGCGGATCGCGCTGGAAAACACCGCGCCCGAACTCGCCGCGGACATCGTCGATCAGGGCATCGTCCTGACCGGCGGCGGCGCGCTGATCCACGGGCTCGACGAGTTCCTGCGCGAGGAGACCGGCCTGCCGGTAACCGTCGCAGAAGATCCGTTGAGCTGCGTCGCGCTGGGCACCGGGCGGGCGATGGAAGACCCGATCTACCGCGGCGTGTTGATGACCGCGTGAGCGGGTTCGTGATGCCGGGGCCGGAATAGTGAAGGGATAGGCGCATGCCGCCGCCGAACAACCGGCGTCCGGGCTTTTCGCGCAGGGCGCAGTTCAGCATTTTTTCGGGATATGTCGCCGCGATCGGCGGCGTGCTCGTAGGCGTGGTGCTGATCGCGATCGCCATCGCCAACCCCGGCAGCTTCGCCTTTCTGCGCCACGGTGCCAACGAGTTCGCTGCGCCTGCGGGCGCCGCGGGCAGCGCCACGCGCGTTAGTTCGCGCGGGTTGTTCCAGCGCATCGGCGATTACATCGATGCCGGCAACACCAACGCCGCGCTGCGCGGCGAGGTTGCCGCGGCGCGGGTCGAGCAGGTTCGCGGCGCCGCGCTGGCCGAAGAGAACCGCCGCCTCAAGGCCTTGCTGGGCGTAGTCGAAACCACCGAGCGGCCGGTCGTCACCACCCGGCTGGTCGCATCGACTTCGGCCAGCACCCGGCGGTTCGCGCTCATCGGCGCGGGGTACCGCCAAGGGGTTCAGGTGCGGATGCCGGTGCGCGGCGCGAACGGTCTGGTCGGACGGGTACTCGAAGTCGGGCCGAACACCGCGCGCGTGCTGCTCGTCACCGACGCCGAGAACGTCGTGCCCGTGCGCCGCGCCAGCGATGGGGTGGCGGCGTTTTCCGAAGGGCTCGCCGATGGGCGGCTGCGGCTGCGGCTGATCAACATCGGGGTCAATCCGCTCAAGCGTGGGGATCTGTTCGTGACCTCGGGTTCGGGCGGTATCTACCGACCCGGCATCCCCGTGGCGCAAGTCGAATCGCTGTTGTCCGACGGCGGGATTGCGCGGATCGTCAGCGATCCGGCAGCATCGGAGTTTGTCGTAGTCGAGCCGGTGTTCCAGGAGTTGCAAGATCCAACCGCGACGGCGTCGGCGACTCCGGCTTCGGCCCCCTGATGGCAATCGTTCGCAAATCGCGCGGACTCGGCGGACGTCAGCCACTGGCGGTGCTGCGCCGCCAACAAGAGGCGATCAACCAGCGCCTGCGCAAGCGGATCAACCGCGCGCCTTCGCCGATTCTGTCGCGCGGGGTGCCGTGGTTCAGCGTGATGGTGCTCAGCCTGATGCCGTTTGCGCCGCTGTTCGTCTCGGCGCCGATCGTCCCGCCGCTGGCGTTCATGGCGCTCCTTGCCTGGCGGATGCTGCGCCCGGGGATGCTGCCCGTCTGGGCAGGCGCGCCGCTGGGCGCGTTCGACGATCTCTACAGCGGCCAGCCCTTTGGGAGCGCGGTTCTGTTATGGTCGCTGGCGATGGTGGCGATGGAACTGGTCGATATCCGCCTCCGCTGGCGCGGCTTTGTCCAGGACTGGGCTCTCGCCGGCGCGCTGATTGCGGCGTATCTGGTGCTCGCCACGCTGGTTTCCAACATGGCCGGAGGCGCCGCGCCATTACGCGCGATCGTGCCGCAGATCGCGCTGGCGCTGATCGTCCACCCGCTCGTAACCCGTCTGGTCGCCGCGCTCGACCGGTTGCGCCTGCTGCCGCTGCGGAAGGTCGGGCGATGAAGTTCGGCGAGTGGCGCAAGCGCGCACGGGCGCGGGCCAAGCCGCCGATGAGCACGATCGCGCTGACCCACAGCTTCAACCGCCGCAGCTTTTTCCTCGGCGCGGTCGAAGGCGGTGTGGGGCTGCTGCTGGCGACGCGGATGGGCTATCTTGCGCTGTTCCAGAACGAGAAGTATCGCCTCGCCTCGGAAAGCAATCGGGTCAACCTGGCGCTGATCCCGCCGCGGCGGGGGTGGATCCTCGATCGTCATGGCTCGCCGCTCGCCTCCAATCGCGCCGCGTTCAGGGTCGATCTGATCCCCGAGCGGCTGGTCCACGCCGAACAGACCATCGCCGAGCTCGGCCAGATCCTGGGGCTAAGCGAAGTCGACATCCGCGACCTCAAGGACAAGCTCGAAAAGGCTCATGGCTTCGCCCCGGTTGAAGTCGCCAGCCGGGTCGATTGGGATAAGTTCGCCGCAATCAGCGTGCGCCTGCCCGATATGCCCGGCGTGGTCCCCCAGCGCGGGTTCAGCCGCTATTATCCGACCGGCCCCGCGGTGGGCCACCTGATCGGCTATGTCGGCACGGTCTCGGCCGAAGAGTATGAAAAGGAAAAGAATCCGCTGCTGATCACCCCCGGCTTCAAGATCGGCAAGGACGGGCTGGAGAAATACTTCGACACCGCGTTGCGCGGGGTTCCGGGTGCGCGGCGCGCGGAAGTCACCGCCAGCGGCAAAGTGGTGCGCGACCTGGAAATGCGCGAGGACGTCCCCGGTCATCCCGTCAAGTTGACCATCGACGGCCCGTTGCAGGATTTCGCCACGCGCCGGATCGGTCTGGAATCGGGTGCGGTCGTGGTGATCGATTGCCTGACCGGCGGGATCCTCGCGCAGTGTTCGATGCCCGCATTCGATCCCAACAGCTTTGCCGATGGCATCGGCCGCCTCGAATGGAAGCTGCTCAACGACGACGACCACATCCCGCTGCTCAACAAGGCGGTGCGCGGGCTGTACCCGCCCGGCTCGACGATGAAGCCGATGGCGAGCCTGGCGCTTCAGTTAAACGGCGTCTCACCCGATGAGCGCATCAATTGCCCCGGTGGCTATCGCCTGGGCAGGCGGTTTTTCCGCTGCGACGCAGTTCACGGCTCGGTCGATATGCGCACCGCAATCGAGCGCAGTTGCAACACCTATTTTTGGAGCATGGCGCACCGGGTCGGCTACGATGCCATCGCACCGATTGCCAAGATGCTGGGGCTGGGGCAGGAGTTCACTCTTCCCGGCACCTCGCAGCGTTACGGCACGATCCCCGATGCCGCTTGGAAAATGCGCCGGTACAAGCAGGAATGGACCGCGGCGGATTCGCTGAACGCCTCGATCGGCCAAGGCTATGTCTCGGTCTCGCCGCTGCAGCTGGCGGTGATGACCGCGCGGATCGCGAGCGGCCGCAATCTTCAGCCGTCGCTGCTGTTGGGCAAGCCACCTGTGCTGGGACCGGCGTTTCCGTTCACCCCCGAACAACTGGCGGTCACGCACGAGGGCATGTTTCGGGTGGTCAATGGTTCAGGCACCGCGGGCGCGAGCCGGATCGACATCGGCGGGATCAAGATGGCGGGCAAGACCGGCACCGCGCAAGTCCGCGCGCTGACCAGTCGCGGCGGCGGCGGCGAATGGAAAGGGCGCGATCATTCGCTGTTCGTTTGCTATGCTCCGGCCGATGTGCCGCGCTATGCGATGGCGGTAGTGATCGAGCACGGCCAGTTTGGAGCCAGGGCAGCGGCACCGATCGCCAAGGATGTTATGACCTTCCTGTTCGATCCGCCGACAGCGGTCGAGACGCTCCACGCCCTCGAAAAGCAGTGGGGCGGCAACGCCACCCAGCGGATGGCCGCCAAATACCTCGCCGCCGAAAGCGGGCCCGCCGCCAGCACAGCCAAGCCGGTGACCGAGAGCCAGGTCGAGGAAGCCGTTAACAAGGCGGGGCCCCAGCCCAGCCCCACCGCGGCGCAAACCGGCGTGGTCGTTCCCCCGCCCGAAACGATTGGACCCCAACCTGTAGCGCCGCCTGCGCCGGTGCCCGTTCAGAGCCCGGCTGCCGGGGAAAATTGAGATGCAACGCACATACGTCCCCGCGCTGATCGCCCGCCAGCCGTGGCACATCGTGTTGCCGCTGCTGGGGCTGGTGCTGTTCGGCAGCTCGGTGCTGTATTCGGCCGCGGGGGGCAGCCTTCAGCCGTGGGCGCTGACCCACACGCTGCGCTTCCTCGTGTTTCTGGCGATGGCGCTGGTGATCGCCCGGATCAAGCCAGAGATGTTCAAGTTCGCTGCGTTCCCCGCCTACGTCGCGATCCTGATCATGCTGGTCCTAGTCGAGGCACTGGGCTTTGTCGGCGGGGGCAGCAGGCGCTGGCTCAACCTGGGATTCATGACCCTCCAGCCGTCCGAGCTGATGAAGCCGGGGATCGTGCTGGTCCTCGCGCGCTTCTATGACTTGTTGCCCGCGGGCGAAATCCGCGGCTGGCGGGCTATGGCCCCCGCGCTGGCGTTGCTGGGCCTGCCGATGGTGCTGGTCATGCTCCAGCCCGATCTGGGCACCGCACTGGCGATCGGCTTTGGCGGGGTGGTGGTTATCTTCCTTTCGGGAGTGCCGCTGCGCTGGTTCATCGGCGCGGGCGCAGCGGGACTCGTCGCCGCGCCGATCGCGTTCTTCACGCTGCTCCACGATTACCAGCGCAACCGCGTGCTGGTGTTCCTCGATCCCGAAAGCGACCCGCTGGGCACCGGCTATCACATCACCCAGTCCAAGATCGCGATCGGATCGGGCGGGTTCTTCGGCAAGGGCTTTGGCAACGGCAGCCAGAGCCACCTCGATTACCTCCCCGAATCGCACACCGACTTCGTCTTCGCGACGATGAGCGAGGAATGGGGCATGCTCGGCGGCCTGTTCGTGCTGTTCGTGTTCTTCCTGATCCTGCGCTGGGGCCTGAAAGTGGCCCAGAACGCGCCCGATCGCTTCAGCCGCCTGCTGGCCGCGGGGATGGCGCTGACGATCTTCTTCTACGTGTTCATCAACCTGATGATGGTGACCGGGATGGCCCCGGTGGTCGGCATCCCCCTCCCCTTCATGAGCCACGGCGGGAGTTCGATGATGACCAACATGATCTGCATCGGCACGATCATGGCCATCGAACGCTGGAGCGGCGAACGGCGAGGCAGCGGGGGATTGGGCTAGGCCCGAAGGGGCTTGCACCGCGTCAATGAGGCGCTATATGCCACGCCTTCGCTGGGCTGCTGGCCCGATTGCGATATGGACGCATAGCTCAGTTGGTAGAGCAGCTGACTCTTAATCAGCGGGTCCTTGGTTCGAGCCCAAGTGTGTCCACCATAATTTCAATCACTTAGATGAAATTTCGACAGCCTCTGGCGTCGCCGGGGTAACGTAGGGGGTAACAAGGCCTCTATGTAGATGCCTACCAGATTTAATACCAACCTGCGTTGAGGCTGACTCAGGAAGGGGATTCCCGAAGCGGCAAAAGTCTGAATTTATGGCGTCTTGCTTTGGAGGGCGAGGCCATGGGATCAGCGGCTTGGTAGAGGATTTTGACGGAGCCGCCTTGATACGATTGGCACGCGCTTCGAAGAGCGCGAGCCAGCCTCTTCGGCTTCTGGCTTTGGCCGAGATCTACGACGGCGGCAGCCGTGATCTCAATAGGTTGGTAGTTTTAAGAGGGGGTCCCGCCTGGGACGCCAATCCACAGCCGACGGGCTTACCGCCCGAATTAAGATCGAAAGCGGCCGTTTCCGAAGATCGCTGACCCGGAAATGACGTTGATCGCTCCCGACGAACTTCGTGAGAAGAACAGGAACATTTTGATCTCTAGGGCGGACGTTGCCCGAGCGGCCAAACTTTCGTTGTCGAAGCCCAGTCGCACGACTCCATGTATCATAATGGGATGGCTCGGACACGCCTTGAACCGATCGGAAGCGAGGCGTTGCCAACCCGGTCGCCGCTTACTAACACTCGTGCAAGTTCTGGTTCGGGAAGCGACATGATGGACGCCAAAGGTGATAAATCATCCGATCGCAACGCGACGCTCGATTCGGTCATCGCGCAGCTTGAAAGTGTGGTCGCCGACCTCGACAGCGCCTGCCTCGGCCGGATCGCGCTTCCGGTCAATGAAGCAATCGAACTCGCCAGGGTGACGCGTTTGCTAATTCGATCGGCACCGAGCGCGGGTTAGCTGCTAAAGTGGTGCTGCCGTGCGATGCGTTTGCCCTAATCACATCAATTAGCTAATGTCCGGGTGCATCCGGAGCAAATGTGATTGCACGCATCATGAGACCTACTGATCGGCCCACTGTTCTGACCGAGAACGAATGTGTCGTCTTCGACCAGCTCATGGCGCACAAGAAAGCCAAGCGGGTCGCGCTCGACTTGGGGTTGACGCTGAGCGCAGTCGAGGAGCGCATCCGCTCGGTTCGAGAGAAATTCGGCGCACCCGATCGAGCCACCGCAGTGCAGCTTTACGCCGAGCATTACGGCGATCACAGAAATCCTGTCCCCATATTCCAAGGGCTGGATACCAATCCGCTTTCACCAGAAGAGCTCGTTAGGGAACTGGATGGCGGCCCTGCCTTCACTCTTCGGGACTCGCAGTCCTGGGGAAGATGGGAGCGCCGACAGCCATTCCTGGAAGCCTTCGACGAGCGTTTTGGCATGGTAGGACGAGGACTCTTGATCCTCGGCTGTTTTGTGATCCTGTGTTTTGCTCTGGGCTCGGCGTTCGACCTTTTCGAGACGCTGAACCGGATCATGTGATGGGACGTTCGCGAGGTTTCCTTTGTTCAATCAGACACTGGAGACTTTTGCATGATGACCGCCACCTTCGCCAACCCGATGACCTCCGCCGTTGCCGCAATGCGGATCGACCGTCAGCTCAAGACTGTGGAAACGCAGTTCGACCTGTTGCTGTCCGGACACGCCGAACTCACCGCGCTGCTCGCCAAGGCCCGCCACGAGGTTGGCGAGCCGTTTGGCAACGGACAGGTCGCGTTCTTGCGGATGAGCAAATCGTTCGAAGCGCTTGTAGAATCACGCGGCGATCTCGCGCGCGTCCACGGAGAACTTGAGCGGATTGCGGTTGAGCGAGGTGACATCATGCTCACGCCCAAGCCCTCGAACGGCTTCCTCGACGTCGGCGACCCGGAGGCCGTTCTCGTGGCTTGACCAACCTTGCTAAGGAGTTCGATGAGGAGCGCATGCAATACGCGTTCCTTGCCGTTCTCCTCGCAAGCATCGTATTGGCCGCGAGATGGGGTGGCCCGCCCGAGAAGTGGGGGGCGATCACGCTCGCGATCATGACGATCTTGCAAATCGTCGGGATGGGGGCGCTCGGCGCGCGCTTCGGCATAATCGATTGGGTTGCGTTGACCGTCGACCTTGTGGGTTTCTCGTCCTTCACCGCCATCGCGCTTGTCGCTCGAAGGATATGGCCATTATGGGCTTCGGCTCTTCAACTATTCAGCCTGACGACTCATTTCTTCAGGCTCGTGGATATCCACATCCACCCCGCAGTATACTGGTTGATGAAGAGCGCCCCGACCTTTGGGGTCTGCCTGGCCGTAATCGGGGCCTCCATCCTTCATCGCCGACGATCGAGGCTGGATGGCCGGGGTGCATCCTGGATGGACTGGCCCGGCAGATAGGAAGCAAACTGTTCGATGTCCACCATTTGGAGGTCATAGCCCAACTCTCGGCGCGAATGGGGGGTCTCAGGACCGAAACCTTGGCCGCTGTATTTATCAATTCCGATGGCCGATACATCCGCGACGAGTTCGTGATGACGGGGCGTTGCGATAGGATCGACGCGCGTTACCGTTTCATCGTGCAAAGAGCATTCGAGGCAGACGCCGCGGCGCTTCTCCTAGTGCACAATCACCCTTCGGGAAATCCGCGCCCAAGTATCGAAGACATTCGTTTCACCCGCGCAGTAAGTGCTCTCACCCGCGCCCTTGACCTTCGGCTGGAAGACCATCTCGTGGTTACGCACAGCGCGGCCTACAGCATTTTGCTCGGACGGTTCTTGTGATGTCCGACAACCCGCTGGCCGAGGAGCTGCGCAGCCGCGGTCAAAGTCTTATCCGTATGGGGCAGGAGATGCTTCGCTGCGCGGGAGGAGAGGATGCCGGTGGCTCGAGCGGAATTGAAGTTCTGGACAGCCACCGCGAGAGCCTCGTGCTGGCAACGGCCGCGCTGGACGATCGCAAGCGCCGCGCCAATTATTTTCGCAGCGACCTATTCGGCGAGCCGGGATGGCACATCCTGCTTGATTTGTTCATTCAGCAGCAGCTCGGCAGAAAACTGTCGGTGACCGCTGTGTGCATCGGATCGGGCGCACCAACCACAACCGCGCTGCGCTATCTCACTCTGCTCGTCGAGGACGGCCTCATCCAGCGCGAGGGGGATCCGAGCGATGGACGGCGAAGTTGGCTGAAGCTTACCCCCGCGGCAGTTGAAGCGATGACCGAATACCTCAATGTTGGGGGAGTGGTCGACATTTCCGCGACAGCCAAAGGCCGCGGCCTTCAGCGGGCATTGACTTGAGACCATTTTGAACCCATTTCGCTGCCGACATCGGCTCGCTCCGAGTAGCAACGGTGTCGCCAGGATAGTATGTGAGTTTGCCGGAAGAGACCGTCGCCGAACTCGTAGATATCGCGCTGGCCTGTTGCGCGGCGACGGTCGAGCAAGAGCGGTCTTTGCTCGTCAGAACCCACACAGCCATCGCGGGCTTACCCTGCGAGTTGTTGGGAGGTTTCCTTTCCGGTTTTCCGAACAGCGAAGAATTCACCGGGTTGATCCGGGCAGGCGCCCACGAGAGCGCCGCTCTCCGGTTGCTGGGATGGAACTTGGGCTACATGGTAAGCAGGTCGCCCGACGGGACTTGTCTGGCGACGGTGTGCGCCCCCGGGGTCGACGAGCTGGCGATATCGGCCGAGACGCTGACGCTTGGTCTCGTCGCCGGGTTGCTTACTGCAGTGGCCGTCCAAATCAAAGGTGGTTGCGAAGTTGTGAACGTGGGCAAATCCGTGAGGTTGAACTAGCGCCGCGCGTTGGCTGCGGTCACGGCCAGGATTATCGCCTCGCTCGAGGTGTCGACGCCCAGCTTTCCGATTGCATTGGCGCGATGAATTTCGACGGTACGCGGACTGATCTGAAGCAGCCTGGCGATAGCTTTGTTGGTCAGGCCGTCGGCCATGCCGAGCACAACCTGGTGTTCGCGGCCGCTGAGATTTCTTAGCTTCGTCGAGGCGTCGATGGCATTCGCACGTCGTTTCCCGACCACCTCGCCCCGCTCACCGATCCGCTCCAAGCTGAGGCGCAGCTCCGACGCGCTGAACGGCCATGCGAGATAGTCGAGCGCGCCGGCAAAGACCGCTTCGGCGACGCGTACAGAATCGGGTACGGCTGCGTAAGCGACGATCGGCACCCATTTGCCCGCACGATCGCAGCAGTCCAGGGTCTGCTCGAGAACGTTTCCCTGGTCGTGGATTAGGACCGCACACTTGTCGCCAAGAAACTGCAGCTCGCGGGGGTTCTCGAACGGCTCGATGTGGAGACCGGCGGCCGCGCTGGCATGCGAGATCTGTGCCCTGCGCCGAGCATCAGCTTCAACCAGGGCAATGGGGCGACTGTTAATCATATTCGTTTACCTAACCTGATAACTGATGATTGAATAAGCGCGAAAGATCCGTTTTCGAACGATTTGCCGTTGATTTTTCACAAGAATGCTGTGGCGAGCGGTACGCGGGACAACTGTGGCGTGGCGTTCACCTCGCGCTGGCCGGGCATGAGGTCTTCGCATAGGAAGCAGAAAGCGTGTATTGACCCCGTTCCCAAGGAAATCGCACCTCCTGGAATGCTTTTTCAGAATTTGGCTGCGTCGGCACGGAGCGCATTGTCGAGCAGCGGTCTGGCGGATCGCCATCGCGCTTCCCACGCGGCATGGATAGGGTTAGCTGACCTGGTTTCTGTCCGTCGATGGCCATTTGCTGTGCATCCCTGTTTAGGCGGGCCCGCTCGGGGCCATCGGCGTCTCGGGGATTGGAAATACGGTTAATGGATATAGGGTTTCCCCCTAGCACCTACCGTAAGTTTACGTAGTGGTGCAGTTCACGATTGAAAACGCCTCGCGGTGACGTCCATCGCCGCCAACAGCTCGGAAGCGTGGAACGCCTTGTCCAGCACATCGTTGTCGCTGCGCCGCGATTCGATGTCGGTGATCCTGCCATACGCACCGACTAGCCATTCCCAGCAACTTCGCATGTCGGGGCTTAAGCGACGTCAAGTCAGATATCCCTGAGGGACATGAGGCGATGCGGTGCGGCCCAAGCTTCGAGGGGGCACCTGGAGAGATAACGCCCAAATTCATGCGCAATAGCTGCCCACATCAATGCCGATCCACAGCTGGGAACGCAGTGGTCCTGTGAACTTTCCATCGCTCCATAACGTGACAGCGCCCAACAGACGATGGACCAAGGAAAAACACAATCTACAAGCGTGCTGGCATGGACGAATTCATCAAGTTCAACCGGGTTGGCGGTCTCCAAACTCCGCAGTTTGCTCTACCCGTCGTCGGCAAAGACGGACACATCCGGCCGCTTCGGGCTATCCGAGAGGCGGTTATCGAACATGCTTTTGTCGTATGCTGCGCCAGCCCCACCAAAACGGCGGAAGTTCTGAAGATTGGGCGTTCAACGCTCTATCGGGCGATGAAGGAAACCTAGTCGCCCGGCTGCACCTTCTCGGGCAGACACGACCGCCTCGACGGCGCTGAGCACCTCTTGACGCTAGATGGCTCCACCTATCCCGAGTAGAAATCTCACTACGCGAGAAAAAAAGCCCCGGCCCAAAGGCCGGGGGAATGAAGTGAAGCACTGCAAAGGGCGCAGGTGCTCCGATCACAGGTAGTTTCGTCTAATACCCTCGTCAACAAATGGTTTGAAGGTAGCCAGATACATGCCCGTCACGCCAAGGCGGCTTTGGATATGGCGTGGAACAAGATCGACGCGAATGACGCGGACGGCGTTGCGCATCTTACCGAGGCGGGCTTTTACCGCGAGGTGCGGGTCGAAAGCTTCGAGACCATGCTGACCCGCACGCTGGTTGCAGAGTGCAATCAAATGCTCAAGGCGACGACTCAACTGTCTCACCAAATCTGGGGTCTGATGGCGTTCGGGTTGGTCGTCTCAAAAGGCGCCGGGGGCGTATTCAAAAACCAAGTGCGCGGCTTTTTGACGAGCAACACTGTGCTTAAGCAGATCATTCTGCCGGTGCTCGAGGCTTGGGGCGCCATGCGCACCCGCGTTGCCGAACTGAGCAAGCAACTCATCATTGCGGCGCGGGTGAGCGAGCAATGCCAACTGCTCTCTTCGATACCAGGCATCGGTGCGGTGACAGCCTCGTCCTTCGCGGCAGCGATCGAAGGCCCTGAAAACTTCAGAAAGTCGCGTTCGGCTGTTGCCTGGCTCGGGTTAACCACCAGGCGGTATCAGTCGGATGAAGTCGATTACGATGGGCTTGTATCCTGGCGCGGCGACAACCATCTGCGCGGGCTTTTGCATGAACCGGCAACCGTGATCCTGGCGCGCACTTTGGCAGACAGCTCGCTGCGGACCTGGGGACTGAAGCTCAGGGAAAAGGTCGGCCTCAAGCGAGCCGCCGTCGCGGTCGCGCGCAAGCTTGCCGTGATCATGCATGCCATGCTTCGAGCTGGTGAACTGTTCGAGCATTCGGTCACTGTCCTAGCCTGACATCCACAACAAGGCCGAAGGAAACGCAAAAAACTAAGCTGGATTTATCAAGCGTATCTCACGGCGTGGGAGTCAAAAGCATCAGCCACAAGGCGCTGCGATCCTTTGATACGCAAGGCAAAGGGCTTGCCCGGCACCTCGTCGTCCGTGTTCGCAATATGCTTGCCTGGCTTATCGCGATTGAGGCTGCTGACGAATTGAAGGTTCCGCCGAACTATGGCGCTCATCAAATGACCGGTTACCGCGAGGGCATCTAATGGCTGACATTGACGAAGAGCTGGCGAATGACATTCAAGATCAGTGATGCGCTTGCCAACGAAGATCTCGATCTGGCGGATTATCACTGATGGGAATCAGGCTTCACGCCAGGTTTGCCGTCATACCGGCGAATGGCTAGGCACCGAAATCGTTGAACCGAATGACCTCAATTTGACCGAGCTCGCAGAGTAGCTCCACGTCTCGCGTCAGGACAGGAGCAGGCAGCTCAATGGCCGGGCGGGTGTCTCCGCAGAAATCGCGATCCGGTTAGAAAAAGCCTTCGGCTTGCGCGCCAATACCTTGCTGCGCATGCAGCTTGCGCATGATCTTGCCCAAGCAAACGCGAATCAAAAAAACATCCGCATCGACTGGATTACGGCGTAGTTCCAGACCGGGAAGTGCGTCCACCCTTCAGGCCTCACGGGTCAGGCCTGGCAAGGAGGAATCTAACGCCGAAGTAACCGGCCAGGATCACCGCAGCCAATTCCGCGAGGAGCCAGCCCTGGAGAAACCATTGCATCCCCTGCTGGCAATCACCCCGCCCGGGTGTTCAGGGGCTGTCGGGTGAGCTGCCTCTGTCAGCGACGAGAAATATCGCCACTGCCACGGCTGCCAGCGCCACCCACAAAGCAATACTTCCGCTAGCCATGGCGCTGGCGTCGTCTATCGGCGCGTTGGCCCTTGGCATCTCGGCAGCCTGCGCCACGGGAACTGAGGCCAACAAACTCGCCGCCGCCAGAGCTTTGATCAGTCGCTTCATCAGACCGTCTCCTTACGCCCACGGTCGAATTGCGCGTGGGCGAATTCTGCAAAGCGCGAAAGTAACCGACACACACCAAATGCTGCAAGCGCGAAATGGGTCCGTTCGATTGCAATGGTCGGGACGACGTACGGACTTGAGGGTTGCGGCCAGTGAGCCTTTGACGGGGACCCGGAGGATACAAAGGCTTGGCAATAATCCCACGACAATCGCCCAAGTTACTGGGTTGCAGCGCGCTTTGCATGCATCGCGGAGGTCCGTCTCTCCGTTCCGTTGGCTTTTTGGAACTATCGAAAAACCGCGCGTCGCGATCGAGTCCCGTCGGACACCGTGAACTCCACCGGAGCGTCCGCCGGGAGATCGACCGCCCAGTCAACCCCCGCGTAGACACGCTTTGCGGGAAGCCGCGCGCACGGTTTCCCTGCCACGCACTGTTGGCCGTCATAGATCTCCTGCGCCGTGTTGGAGGCGTTGTGGAAGGTTAACTTGCGCCCCTCGCGGGTGGCTGTCACCCCCCCGCTGATAGTCTTGGGCCGAAGCAGAACCAGCGCATCGTATCCAACCAGAACTTTGAGCGCGGTAGACCCCGCGCTGAGCTGCCCGACGACGGGTTTGATCGCGACGCGGTACACTTTGTCGGTAGACCCGCGTTCGCCGATCGCTGCCACCCGCACAATTCGTCGCTGGTTGGGTTCAAGGACCAAGCGTTGCGGCGATACGAGCAGGCCCAGCGCGGATGGATCGGGTTCTCTTACACGGGTTTCGCCCCGTTGGCCGGGATCCTCGATCCTCGACGGTTCGACAGCGACGAACAACCGCTCTTCGCCGTCGTTATAGACCTCGATGTCCTCGAATTCGGCGGCGTCCGGTTTTATATCGACGATGACCTGGCTGAGCACCATATCGGCGTGTGCCGAAGGTGCCAGGACAACCAGGCCCAACAGCGCAGCTAAACCGTTTTTAATGAATAGCTTGGCATGTGGAAAAGTCATGGGCGGTTCTCCGCGTTTGGGTTGGCCATTGTGGCCCCCGCGAATGTAGGCTCAGTGCCACGACGGCAGATAAGCGTGCCAACCGATGCAAATCCTGGGCCGTCGGGCACGGTCGGCAGCACAACTCGGCATGCCAGCCCGTCGGGTCCTTCGAGTTGGAGCGCGCTGCCGGGCGCAGCATCGATCTGGAAGTAGCCGTGCTCGTCGGTCTGACCGATTGACTTGGCGCCCGCGATGTTCGCCCCCAAAATCGGCGTTCCATCGGACACGACGATGCGCCCGAACATTGTCACGACAGGCTCGGCCGTCCAGACCAGTCGGGGTACGTTGCCTGGATATAAAGCAACGGTGCGCTCTGTATCGTCATATCGAAGCGGAGCTGCGCCGGCTGGGCGCAATCGCACCTTGTACTGGCGATATGAGGCCAGCGGCAGCGATAAAGGCTTGCCCACCGCGACGAAGCCCGCAACCGTGTCATCGACCAGAACCTCGAAGCGGTCAGACTTTCGCGCGCCGCGCACTTCTACCACTGCGGAGCTATCCATCGCGCCACCGCCATTGAGGCTGATACCGCCGTTACCCGCGGCAAGCATCGTCTGAAACCCGAGGCTATATTGGGTGTTACCGTCTCCGAAATCCCGGCTGACATCGCCCGAGACCGCCAGACGGTCCCCGCGCAAATCGGCCGAGGCGCTGAGCAACTTGCGCCCCGCGTCGTCCTCGTAACCCGCACCGACACCGAGCGGTCCGCCCGCGACTTCGTCTACCTGCCACGCTCCTGTAATCGTGCGGATCGATGACGTGTCGTGGTCGTCGCCCGTTTTGCTCGACCGCAGCCCGATCCCCGAGCTAATCGTCGAACCCGCGCCGAGAACCTGCAAGCTGAGGCCAAGGAACCCTGAGCGCCCCGCGGTAGTAAACGCAAGGTCGCCGTTGAAGGTGGCGCGAAGCGATCCCGCACGAAGCACTTCCCAGCGGAACGCTGGACCAACCGTGTAGCTGGCGCGTTCGTTGCGCTGACGCCGCAGCGCTACCGAGAACAGGAGCTGCGCGCGGGGCACGCTATATGAAGCTACGCCGTTGAGTTGGGTGAACGAGCCACGAGCCGGATCTAGCGCGAGCGGATCGGTCCCGTCGAGTCGCGGCCGCACCGACGCTGCCCCGGTCAGTTCTCCGAACGCCTCCCTCGACCCGACGCTGATACGGCGCAAGTCGAAGTTGTAATTGAAATGCACGTTGCCCTGCGAGGAGACACTGATGACCCCTCCGTAGCTGCCGTCGGTCGCCGCGATGGCTGCAATCCGCAACTGCGCGGGCGCCGTGATCACGTAGCTTCCCACTTCGCCAAGGACAGTTCGGTCAGTCGCCATGAGCGTTGCATCCAGCTCCAGCTCCGGGTTGATCCGGCGCGCGAAACCCGCCTGGAGAAACGGCGCCTCTCCGAGCGCAAGGAATCGACGGCGGCGGTTGTCGGCTACGACGCCAGCGAAAGCGAAGGCGATGTCCTGGCCCGTTGCAGCGATCCGTGGACTGCGCGCAAAGAACCTGCTTTCCTCGCGTTGTCCACCCCCTGCTTCCTGGACGCGAACCATCACCTGATATGCACCTTCTGGCAGCATTGAGGTGTCAAGCTGCCGGTTTCCCGCGTCGTAGATGCTTGAGGCAACCACCCGCCCCTCGCGAAGAATGTCAACCCGGGAACGCTGGTTGAGGAATACTACCAGCGGTGTGCCCTCGATCTCGTGCTTGTCGAGGCGGGTGTCGTATTGACTCGATATCCCCGCACCGAGGATCTTTCGCCGCCCGGTAAGCTCGATCCCGGGAACCCAGAATGCCCCCGCGGAATAGCGCCAACCGGGGCGGTCGATTTCCACCGCAAGTGTATCGGCCTGCAGACCAAACCCGGTTGCTAGCGCCATATCGCCCCGAAGCCGGGTGTTGCCGCTGCTCACCATCGCGTGGTTCTGGGCAAAGTACGCCTGTCTTCCTCCACTCGAGCCAGCAAGCACCAGCCCCAGCGAATCGACGAGCGACAGCCCCGGGTCTGGTGGCAGGAGGAATTCCATCTGGCTAATTGGGCGTACCGAGATCAGTCGCGGGTTGACAAACACGTCGGCTCGGAAGCGGTCCTGGTCGAAAATGATGCCAGCTGTCTCGGGCACAAGAAGACCACACTCGCGGCTTCTGGCGGCAACGCAAACCAGCCCCACGTTTGCATCGAGCCCGGCGGTGGCGAACACGCTGCGGACCATTGCAGGATCTAACAGCGGGGGTAGCAGCGAGATGATCTTATCGGGGTCGAGGAAGGTGACCGTATTCCCCTGGAACTGGATTTTGGTGTCACCCACCCGCCTGCCGCCAAAATAGATGTCGATGACCGCCAGCTGCGATCCGGTGAGTCCGGAAAACCCACTCGGTTCGCCCACTGTGATCAGGGCTGTCCGAGTGGAACCGGCGGGATTTGCGCGTGCTGGGGCGTGAGAGACTACCATTAGCGCGAGCGCGCTCACGGCGAGCCAAACCCTCGTCCGGTTCCTTGCACGCGGGCTTTGTTGAATCACGGCGCGGTCACTCGGGAGTTATCATCAGGGTCAGCGCGCCAGAATACGATCCGGCCTGCGCTGCGCCGAGCTGGCTCGCTCGTAAAATGACAATGAGGCTGGCGCTACTTGTGGGTCCCGCATTGCAGGTTTGCTGGGTGGCGGATGATGGAACCCCGGTGAGTGGAACGCCGGTAGTCAACGGGTTGCCGCTGAGCTGGTTGGGCGAAGACGCCCACTGGACCTCGTAGGCTAGCTGAGCGGGGCCAGACGCCAAGGCAAAGGCGCTCCCGGCACCACTGCCAGCTGCTGTGACCAGGTAATTGCCGGTAACGCTCTGGGTAAAGGCACAGAGATTTTGGGCTTGGGTGATATCGGTCGAGAGGTTGGAGATCGATCCAAATGCGACATCACTGAGACCGGAGATACGGGCTTTCTGCCCAATAGCGACTTGTGGCGCGGTGCCTAGCAGACCTGCGATCAGGACGCTTGTCGCGATATGGAGGTACCTGCGCGCCATCACCAGAATATTGCAGGATATAGTAAAGGAGCGGTTAAGTAGTGCTACGAGGTCGGTAAGCCTGAGGATAGTTGCGGCCGACTTCGCCAGGCGGGGAGAAAACCTGGCAAAGCCGGCCGTCAACTCATTGCGGAGTAATCAGAAGGGTCAAGATTCCGGTGTACGTGGTCAAAGCCTGCATGGTTTGGAGATCGGTGGTACCGATCGCGACAATTAGACTTGCGGATGAGGCTGGGCCTGAGGCGCACGACTGCTGGGTAGCGACGGACGTGAGTGTCGCCGACGCTGTCCCCGCGGTTAGTGAGGTCCCAGAAGTTTGCCCGGAGGATGCGTTCCACTGGACTGAATACGGAGTGGTCAGTGCTCCATTCGCCAGCGTGAAGGCACTGCCGGTACCACTTCCTGTCGCCGTGATTGTATAGCCTTTGGTCGCAGTGTTGCTCCATACGCAGGCATTCTGAGGGCTCGAGGCCGCAACCGCGGGATCCTGGTTGACAAACGAGACGTCAGTCAAACCTGTGAGTCGCGCCCGTGCCGGGACCGAGGCCGAGATGGTAACGGTTCCCGTCGAAGTCGCTCCTAGCGAACCCTGGGTGGCGCCAAACGCGGCTGGGCTGAAAAGAAGGCCGCACACTCCACCAAGAGCCAAGGCCGAGATCAACCGCCGCGAAGGCGAGGATTTGCTGGTCCATTTCATACTTCGTCCCCTTATGCTTGCGCACCGCGCGTAAAAGACATCGCTGGAACCGGACAGCCGGTCGCGACTACGTGCTTTATCTGAGAAGAAGTTGAAGATTTCGTTAGCCATTACTCGCCGAGTTTTCGCAGGCGTATCGACTCAATCCGCGCGCGCGCAGCCAGCCTGAGCGGAAGGGTGGGCAAAAAGAACGAGAGCCCCAAGGCGCCCTCGGTTCCAAAAGGAGCTGAAATCGTGCAATGACGCTACCGCAGTGTGCCAGAATAGGGCTGCTCAAAGTCGGCTACTTTATCGCCCACAAGATGGGAGCGATTAGCCCCCCCCCCCCTCAATGCGTATTGGCTCCATCAAAGTTATCTGGCTGGCAGGGCAGCGGGATACCGTTTGGCACATTGCACGGCTCGACTCGATTTAGGTCGAGGCGCTCGGCGAAATAAGCGATCGTGCGGCGGAGACCTTCCTCGAGCTCGACCGTCGGTGCCCAGCCGCCGAGTTGGGCCTGCGCCACGCTGGTATCGGGCTTGCGCTGCGTCGGATCATCGGCCGGCAGCGGGCGCGTCACCAGCCGCGATTTCGAACCGGTAAGCGCAATCACTGCTTCGGCCAGTTCGCGAATGGTGAATTCGTTGGGATTGCCCAAATTGATCGGCCCGTGGACGTCGGGGCCGGCCTCCATGAACCGCAGGAAGCCTTCGATCAGATCGTCGACATAGCAGAACGAGCGGGTTTGAAGCCCGTCGCCGAAAATGGTGATGTCGTGGCCTTGCAGCGCCTGGACGATGAAGTTGGAGACCACCCGGCCATCGGCGGCGTGCATCCGCGGGCCATACGTATTGAAGATCCGCACCACCTTGATGTCGAGCGCGTGCTGGCGGTGGTAATCGAAGAACAGCGTCTCGGCGCAGCGCTTGCCCTCGTCATAACAGCTGCGGATGCCGATCGGGTTGACGTTGCCCCAATAGCTTTCGACCTGCGGATGGACGTGCGGATCGCCATAAACCTCGCTGGTCGAGGCCTGGAGGATCGGGACGCGCAGGCGCTTGGCGAGCCCGAGCATGTTGATCGCGCCAATCACGCTGGTCTTGGTCGTCTGCACCGGATCGTGCTGATAATGGATCGGCGAGGCCGGGCAGGCGAGGTTGAAGATCTGGTCGACCTCGACATACAACGGGAAACATACATCGTGGCGCATGAATTCGAACCGGGGATTGCCGGCCAGGTGATCGATGTTGCTCTTGTCGCCGGTGAACAGGTTGTCGACGCACAGCACTTCGTCGCCCCGCGCCAGCAACCGGTCGATCAGGTGCGATCCAAGGAAACCCGCGCCACCGGTAACAAGGACCCGCG
>JANMQW010000055.1:0-9113 GCA_031370725.1 Novosphingobium sp. | reverse complement strand
CACGATTTCAAGCCCTATCTGGTCGGCTATGTCGAACTTCCCGGCGAGGTGATTGTCGAAAGCTATATCGTCGATGCCCATCTGGCTGATCTCACGCTCGGTATGGCGATGAAATTCACGCTGACCCCGTTCGACGCAACCCGCGCCACTTTCGCCTTCCGGCCGGAGCACACCGCATGAGCCCTGTTTATATCATCGGCGCCGGGATCCACCCGTTTGGCCGCACCGAAGGTCGTTCGGGACGCGAACAGGGCGTGTTTGCGGTGCGTCAGGCGCTGGCCGACGCCGGGCTCGAATGGGCCGACCTGGAATGCGCCTATGGCGGCTCGGCCTCTTCGGGCTCAGCTGACGTGATGGTCAACGACCTGGGGCTGACCGGGCTGCCGTTCATCAACGTCAACAACGGCTGCGCCACCGGCGGCAGTGCGCTGGCCTCGGCGCAATGGGCGGTGGCATCGGGAGCGTTCGATCTGGCGCTGGCAGTGGGCTTTGACAAGCATCCGCGCGGCGCGTTCAACGCGACGCCTTCTGCCTACGGCCTGCCCGAATGGTACGGGCAGACGGGGATGATGCTGACCACGCAGTTTTTCGCGCTCAAGATTCAGCGCTACATGCAGCTCCACGGTATCACCAAGCGCACGCTGGGACTGGTCGCGGAAAAGGCATTCAGCAACGGGACCCGGACCGATCACGCGTGGCGGCGCAGCGAGGTCGATCTCGACACCATCCTCAACGCGCCGATGATCAACGATCCGCTGACGAAGTTCATGTTCTGCTCGCCGGCCGAAGGCGGGGTCGCGCTGATTCTAGCGAGCGAGAAGAAAATGCGCGAACTGGGCAGCGACGGGGTCAAAATCGGCGCAGTCGCGGTCAAGACCCGTCCGCCCGACAGCTTCGAGGTGTTCCAGCCCGCGGTCAGCGTCAAGGAAGGTGGCAAGCCCACCGTGTTGGCCTCGAAAAAAGCTTATGAGATCGCCGGGATCGGGCCAGAGGACATCGACGTTGCCCAGCTCCAAGATACCGAGAGCGGGGCGGAGATCATGCACATGGCGGAAAACGGCTTTTGCAAGGATGGCGAGCAGGAGCAGTGGCTGGCCGAAGGGCGGACCAAGCTCGACGGCAAGCTGCCGGTCAACACCGATGGCGGCTGCCTGGCGTGCGGCGAGCCGATCGCGGCATCGGGCTTGCGTCAGGTTTACGAAAACGTGCAACAATTGCGCGGTCGCGGCGGCGCGCGGCAGGTGCCGAACGCGCCCAAGACCGCATACAGCCACGTGTATGGCGCCCCCGGGCTCTCGGGCGTCGCGATTCTGCATCGATAGGGGTGGTCACGATGGGACGGATGGATGGCAAGGTCGCACTGATCACGGGCGGAGCCGAAGGGCTCGGCGCGGCGATCGGCAAGCTGATCGTGGCCGACGGAGGCAGCGTGATGCTGGCCGACGTGCAGTTCGCCAAGGCGCAGGCGACCGCCGCAACAATGGGGAACCGCGCCGCCGCGGTCGAGCTCGATGTGCGCGATCTGGCGCAGTGGGAGCTTGCGGTTGCAGCCACGCTGGCAAAGTTCGGCAAGCTCAACGTGCTGTGCAATGTCGCGGGGATTTCAGAGCCGGGCAACGTGGTCGATGTCTCGCTCGATAGCTGGCAGCGCACGATCGACATCAACTTGGGCGGCACCTTCAATGGTTGCCGTGCCGCACTGCCCGCGATGGAAGCCAATGGCGAGAAGGGTGCGATCGTCAACATGGGCTCGATGCTCGCGCTGCGACCGGGAGCGATCTTTGCAGCCTACGCGGCGTCGAAGGCCGGGGTCACTGCACTTACCAAGACCATCGCTCTCGATTGCGCGGCGCGCGGCGTGCCGATTCGCGCCAATGTCGTCCACCCCGGCGCAATCCGCACCCCGATGTACGAACGCTATCAAAACGCCGGTCCCGCTACCCCTCAGGACGTCGAAACCGCCTTTGCCGCCACCCATCCGATGAACCGCATCGGCGAGCCCGACGAAGTCGCGCGCGCGGTGGTGTTCCTCGCGAGCGAGGATTCCAGCTTCACCACCGGCGTCGACCTGACGGTCGATGGCGGTGGCTCGATTAGGGCTTGAGGCGATGAGCGCAAGGATCGACGCCCATTTCGTGGCCGCGGGCAAATACCACGACATCGATTTCGCCCGGCTCGAGCTGCTCAAGCTGCTTGCCGAACATCCCCAGATTCGCACAACGGTGGGCTGCGATTATGCCGCGACCGATCGGATTGCCGCCTGCCGGTTCCTGGTCAGCTACACTTGCGATCTGATGCCCAACGAGGCGGAAACCGCCGCGATCCGGGTCTGGCTCGAAGGCGGGGGCAAATGGCTGGCGCTCCACGGCACCAATTCCATCCTGGTGTTCGAGGCGGACGGCAAGGTCGACACGCCCGATATCCGCCCCGATGTGATGGAAATCCTCGGCACCCAGTTCAAGGCGCACCCGCCGATCGGCCCTTTCAAGGTTGAAGTGGTCAACCACGATCATGAACTGACCCGCGGGATCGACGATTTCGAGGTCATCGACGAGCTCTATCTCTCGCACACCACGGCTGAGATCGACACTTTGATGCAGACCCGCTTTACCGGCGAAGCGACAGGTTTCAGTGCGGATCGGTGGCCCGAAACTGCAGTGCCAATCGTCTATACCCGCCCAATCGGGCAGGGGATGGTTTCGTATAACGCGCTGGGGCATTGCCGCGGGCACTACGACCTTCCGGGGATGGTCGATTTTTATCCGAACCCCGAAAAATGCGCTTGGAATTACGGGGTCTATTACGAACTTCTACGCCGCGGAATCGCATGGGCGATGCGCGAGGGGAACTGAGCATGGATATGGACTTCTCGACCGAAGATCTGGCGTTTCGTGACGAGGTGCGCGCGTTCCTAGCAGATAACCTGCCCGATCGCCTGCGCATCGGCGCGCGGCGTACTGCCGGCGTGTTCGTCGAGCCTGATATCGGGCTGGAATGGCACCGCATCTTGAACCGCAAGGGCTGGGTCGCGTACCATTGGCCCAAGGAAAATGGCGGGACCGGCTGGACACCGACGCAGCGGTTCCTGTTTGAGAAGGAATGCGGGTTGGCGGGAGCGCCGTCGCTGTCGATCCTGGGGCTCCGTCTGGTCGGGCCGGTAATTTGCCAGTTCGGCACGCAAGAACAGAAGGACCGCTTCCTGCCCAAGATCCTGTCGGGCGAAAACTATTGGTGCCAGGGCTATTCCGAGCCCGGCAGCGGCTCCGATCTTGCCTCGCTCAAAACCCGCGCGCGGCTTGAAGGCGGTGAATACATCATCAACGGATCGAAGATCTGGACCACCCACGCGCACCATGCCGACTGGATGTTTGCGCTGGTGCGCACCGACCCCAGCGTAAAAGCACAGCGCGGGATCACCTTCCTGCTCGTACCGATGGCTCAGCCAGGGGTCGAAATCGCCCCGATCCTTTCGATGTCGGGCGACCATGAGGTCAACCAGGTGTTCTTCACCGACGCCCGGACCGCAGCCGAGAACCGCATCGGCGAAGAGGGGCAGGGCTGGACGATCGCCAAGTTCCTGCTTGAGAACGAGCGTGGCGGATCGTGTTACGCACCCCGGCTGTTGCGCACCATTGAGGAAATCGGGCGGCTTGCGCGTGAGGCTCCGTCGGGGGTGAATGGTGCTCTGGGGCACGATCCCCGGTTCCGCGACAGGCTGTCGCGCGCCCGGCTCGAGGCTGAAGCGCTCGAAGTGACCGAGCTGCGTATCCTCGCCGATCTTGCCAAGGGCCGCGCACCTGGCCCGCAGACCTCGCTCGCCAAGCTGCTGGGGTCCAACCTGGGCCAACAGGTGGATACCCTGCGGCTCGAACTCTACGGCTACGACGCGCTGCAATTGCCGCTCGAACGCCCGCTCTATGGCAACGAAGCTCCCGAACCGATCGGCAGCGAAGGCGCCCAGATGGCGATGGGACGCTATCTCAACAACCGCGCCGCGACGATTTTTGGCGGCTCGAACGAAGTCCAAAAGAACATCATCGCCAAGTCGGTGTTGGGCCTTTGACCCAGAAAAAAGTCGATTAGTCGCACACCACATCGCGCAATGATATTTCGTCTGAAGGGGCGCTTGCGGAATCACTCGGGGTGGCGGATAGTCCGGTCATGGCCACAAATGTCGTAGAGCTGCGCGTTCCGCGCAACCAGCTTCCTTATGACGACTTGCTCGAGCAGGTCAGCGTACGCTGCATCGACGATATCCACGATGCCGCCGTGGCACTCAGCACGATTGCCAATGAGCGCGGCTTTCAGGTCTGCACGTGCGACGATATCTCCTCGAAGGAGCCGATGATCGATGCCGAAGGGACGATCATCAACGCCGATCTGTTCGGCTGGATCGACGATGGCATGCGCTGGTGGGAAGACCATCGCCTTGCGCTTCGCTCGCCGCTGCCGCGCGCTTGCCGCTATGAAAGCGAGCCGTTCTGGGTCAACCAGCATGGCTATTACACGCGCTGGCGCAACTCCTACCTTGACGAGATGGAGCTGCACGATTTCAAGAAGCGTTCGTTGTGCGATGCGGCAATCGTCATCCCGGTACACCTGCCGTTCGGCCAGATTTCAGCCAACAGCTTCGTGCCGCTCGACCGCGAGAAAGAAAACCTGAGCGAGGAGTTTTCACTTTATGGAGACCTCTTCGGAATCGTCATGCGGCGCTTCATCGCCGGCTATGTCCAAGCGCACCGCTCGAAACGTCGGATCCCGTCGAATTGCGTCCTGTCAAAGCGAGAGGTCGAGTGTCTGCGATGGGCTGCGATCGGCAAGACCGACAAGGAAATCAGCATGATCGTGGGCCGCAGCCACGCCACGATCCGTTATCACGTGCACCGCGCCGGCGAAAAACTCGATTCAGTCAACCGCGCCCAGACGATCTTCAAGGCCGGCCAGCTCGGCTTTCTGGGATCGAGCGCCTAAAGTTTTCCGATTGGCATCGGCTCGCCTGGTGCTGACTGAAGCCGAAAAACTCTAGCCTAGCTTTCTGAGCGGCTCACTGCCATCCCAGCCAATCCCGGCCTGCTTGATCATGCCAAACAGTTCGGCCGTCCCCGGCTGGCTCTGCAGCATTTCGACCACGTTCCCCGGCCCGCCGCCGGGATCGGCATAGATCACCCGGCCGCTTTCGCCGACTTTGCCTTCGACCAGAATTTTTGCGCCATGGTCGGCACAGGCGGCATAGGCGTCGGCGATGTCGCCGACCAGCAGGCAGACGTGGTGCAACCGGTCGCGCACCGCATACTCGCCGTTATAGATCGACGGTGCGTCGTTTTCAGGACGGATCAGCTCGATCTGGACCTCGCCCCAATAGGCCAGCGCCAGCGAGAACACCGCCTCGGTCGGTTCGCCCAGATAGCGCATGTCCTCCAGCTTGATGTTCTCCATCATGAAGAACGGCCCGACTCCCATGGTCTGGGTCCAGTGGCGCAAGGCCGCGTCGAAGTCGCTCGGTAGCCAGGCGAGTTGCATCACCGGTCCCAAGTTAGCCAGTCCACGCAGGGTCGCCATCGCCTCGTCCTCATAGTTACGCTAGGATACGCTCTGGGCACGCTGTGCAATCTTTGTTGCGTTGCCCACTGCGCAAATGAAGAGTGAAAACGGTGAACGAGATTTCCAAGATCGAGCGTGGCGAACGCTGCCCAGGCACCAGCTATACCGACATGCTCGAAGCCGACACCCGGCGCGTGCCCGACTATCTGTTCGAAGAAGCCGGCCTCGATTTGCCGACCGACGCGATCGCCATCGAACCTTACGTCAGCGCGGAATTCGCCCGGCTCGAACGCGAGAAAATGTGGCCCAACGTCTGGCTGTTCGCTGCGCGCGAAGACGAAATGCCCGACACCGGCGACACCGTGGTGTTCGAAATCAACGAAAAGTCGTTCCTGCTGGTGCGCCAGAAGGATGGCGGCGTTCGCGCGTTCTATAACGTCTGTCTCCATCGCGGGCGCAAGCTGCGGACAAAATCGGGCAACACCACGCAGCTACGTTGCCCGTTCCACGGCTTCACCTGGCGCAACGATGGGTCCTTGAAGGAAATCCCGTGCGCGTGGGATTTCAAGCATCTCGACGGCCAAGACATGAGCCTGCCGGAGGTGCGCGTGAATTTGTGGCAAGGGTTCGTGATGATCACCGAGAATGCCACTATCCCCGATTTTACCGCGTGGGTCGGCCCGGTGCTCGATCAGTACGAAACCTATGACCTGACCAACCGCTACACCGCGATGTGGGTGGCCAAACGGATCGACGCCAACTGGAAGGCGACCGCCGAAGCGTTCATGGAGGCGTGGCATTCGGTCACCACCCACCCGCAATTGCTGCCGTTCCTGGGCGACGCCAATACCCGGTATGATCTGTATGGCGATAACTTCAACCGCGCGATCACGCCCTCAGGGGTGCTTTCTCCGCACATGACGGGGAAGGACCAGCAATACGTGCTCGATAAGATGGCCGAGTTTTCGGGCGGCAGCGACGCCAAGACCAACCGCCGGTTCAGCGCCAAAGCCGAAGGGGTGGACCTCGATCCTGCCGATCCGTTCTACGCGCGCAAAATGCTTGCCGAGGCCAACCGTCAGGGCTTTTCTGCCAACGACGGGAAGGACTATTCGGACAAGTCCGATTCCGAAATGCTCGACAATTTCACTTACAACATTTTCCCCAACTTCGCGCCATGGGGCGGGTTTATGCCCGCGCTGCTCTATCGCTGGTTGCCGGGGGACACGCCCGACTGGTGTGTGATGGAAATCCGCGTGCTCTCGCCCACGCCCAAGGGACAAACCCGCCCGCGTGCCGCCGAACGCGTTTATATCCCCGACGATCAGCCATTTTCCTGGGCAAACGACATCATGGGCGAGGCGCTGGCGGGGGTGTTCGATCAGGACATGTCCAATCTGCCCCACGTCCAAACCGGAATGAAGGCCTCGGCTAACGGATTGATGCAGCTTGGTGCCTATCAGGACAGCCGCGTCCGCCACTTTAACCAAACGCTGATGAAATACATCGACGGCGAACAGCCGGGCTGAGGACGCAGCATTGCGCCACCCGATTTCGATGGCGGCGGGGATCATGCCCGAAGCTACCCCGCCGCAGCTGATCGAAGCGGCGGTCGCGGGCGGGTTCGATTTTGGCGGGATGTGGGTCGAGCGCGACACTTGGACTGCCGTGACGACGCGCGCGATCAAGGCGCAGTTGGGCGATGCAAAACTGGCGTTACTCGATGTTGAGGTGGCGTGGATCATGCCGGGGCCACTCGATCCGTGGCTGATTGAGCTGGTCGAGATCGCCGCCGAGCTGGGTGCGGCCAACCTTTTGTGCGTATCGAGCGATCCCGATGCGGGCGCCACCACCGCCAAGCTTCAGGCGATGGTCGATCGCGCCGCAGGAACAGGTGTGCGCGTGAACCTTGAGTATGCGTTGTTCACGCAGGTGAAGAGCATCGCCGCTGCGGCAGCGATCGTCGGGGCGCTCGATGGCGACGCCAAGGGCGTGCTGTGCGATACGCTGCACTGGTCGCGTTCGGGCGGCACTGCCGACGCAATTCGTGCGTTGCCGCGCGAATGGCTCGGCTATGCGCAGCTGTGCGATGCCCCCGCTGAGCCGCCCGATTTGGCGGATGTCCAAGCGATCATAAACGACGCGATCGATCGCCGGGTGGCGATGGGTGCGGGCGGGCTACCGCTTACGGCTATGGTCAATGCACTACCCGCCGGGCTGCCGGTGGCGATTGAGGAGCGCTCGGCGGTGCTGCGGGCTAATTTCCCAGACCTCAATTCGAGGGCGCGCGAAGTCGCGCGAACCAGCCGGGCCTGGCTCGATGCTTACGACGCCAAGTCTCTATCCTAGGAGGCGGCTCTAAAGCCCGGCCGTCCAGTTTTGCGATTTTGCCCATTCCACCAGCGGGGTCGGGGTCACCCCCAGCAGGTCTGCGGCGATGCTGCGATCGACCGTCAGCGGCGATTGCGGCTGGACGTTGTACCACGAATAGAACGCCGCCATGCCGTGATAGATGCTGTTTGGCGCGATCTCGCCCGAGCCGGTGACCAACTTGTTCATCCGGCTGGCGAACTCGTCCGGCTCAAGGCTTTGGAAGCGGATCGGCTTGCCCAAAGCCTGGGATAGCCGCTCGGCCACCTCATCGCCGATCAGCGATTCCGGCCCACCCAGCGGCACGTGGCAGCCATCTGCGGCGTTGGTGAGTAAGGCACTTGTCATCGCTTGCGCGACATCTTCCAGACATACCCAATCGATCTTCAACGAAGACTTGGCTGGATAGGCAAACACGCCTTCGCGCATGATCAGCGGGCGGGTCCAGATGCGATACATATTGTCCATGAACACAACGGGTTCGATGAACACACATGGGATGCCGGTCGCTTTCAGCGCTGCCTCGATATCGCGGCGACCGTCGTGGGCGGACAGGTTCAGGTCATAGTCGGCGACGAAGCAGGCGGTGTTGAACACGATCTTCTGGAGCCCGGCGCGCGTCGCGCCTTCGGCAATCGCCCGCCCAAAGCTAGCCGCCCGCGCCCGTTCGAATTCAAACGGCAGGTGAAATGCCGCAGCGTCCTGCCCGGCAAAAGCCTGCGCCATGCTGTCGGCATCGGTGATGTCGGCGTGAACGGTGGGCAGGTCGGGGAACGGCGTCCCGACCATTGCATCGGTGCGCCGCACCCCGGCGGTGACGTTAAAACCTTTGGCTAGCAGCGCCGCCACCAACGGTTGGCCCTGATCGGCCGGAGCCCCCAGAACGCAGACTTTCTCGATAACCACCTGCGCTCTACTCGATTGACCCGATCAGGTCGCCGACCTGATAAACCTCGCCCTCGGTGCCGGTGGTGCGAATTGTGCCTGTATCCTGCGCCTCGACCTCGGTCGTCGTCTTGTCGGTCTCGACCGAATAGATCACATCGCCTTTGGCGACCGGCTCACCGTCTGCGAACATCCATTCCAGCAGCGTCATTTCGGTGGCGCTCATCCCCAGCTTGGGGATGCGGATTTCGCTCGGCATCGCTTCAGGGCCTTCCCATGCTGTTCTTGATCGCCGCGACGATCTGCGGCTTGGTCGG
>JANMQW010000052.1:0-7687 GCA_031370725.1 Novosphingobium sp. | reverse complement strand
GCGATCGAGCGGGCCGAGAAGATCGCCGGGGTCTCGCTCCAGTCGGTCTGGATCGGCTGTTCGGGCGCGGGACTGGCGAGCACGCTGGCACGGGTCGAGGTCGATATCGGCGGACGCCGGATCGAGCAGGACGATATCGAGCACCTGCTGGTCGCCGGGCGCGACGTGATCCAGCCCGACGGGCGGATGGTGCTCCACGCCCAGCCCGCGCACTACACGCTCGATGGTGCGCACGGCGTGTCCAATCCCAAGGGGCTCCATGCCGAGCGCCTCGCGGTCGATATCCACGTGATGCTGGCCGATGGCGCGCCAGTGAGGAACCTCACCGAATGCGTCCAGAACGCGCATCTCGAAGTCGAGGCGGTGGTCGGCTCGCCGGTTGCCGCGGGACACGCCTGCCTGACCCCCGAAGAGCGCGAGCTCGGGGTGGCGCTGGTCGAATTCGGCGGCGAGGTGACCAACGTTTCGGTGTATGCCAGCGGGATGTTGCTCGGGATGACCGCGATCCCGTTCGGATCGGGCGACGTCACCGATGCCATCGCCAGCGCCTTCGGGATCCGCCGCTATCAGGCCGAGCGGCTCAAATGCGTCCATGGCTCTGCCATCGCCAGCCCGACCGACCACCGCGAGATGGTTCCGGTCAACGCCCCCAACGATCCCGAACCGGGCTCGCTTGGTGCGGGCCCGGTGGCGCGCCATGCCGACGACAAGAACCGCATCCCGCGCGCCGAACTGGTTTCGGTGATGACCGGCCAGCTTGGCCAGTGGATGGAGGAAGTTGGGCGCGCTCTCAAGGCGCTGGGCTTCACCGGACAGCGCGGCCAGCAGATCGTGCTTACCGGTGGCGGCGCGGAATTGCCGGGCCTTGCCGATTTTGCGCAGGGGGCGCTGGGCAAACCCACCCGGATTGGCAAGCCTCCGCAGATGACCGGCCTGCCCGAAGCTCACGCCACCCCCGGTTTTGCCACGCTGGCCGGGCTGGTGCTGTATGCTGCGGCCGATCCCGTCGACATTCGCAGCGTCGGGCCAAGCTACACCCCGACCAGCAAATACACTGGCGTTGCGCTGGCAGGGCGGGTGGTCCGGGCACTGAAAGAGTACTTTTGATGGTTCCGTGCCCCGAACAGGGAGGGGATTTTGGCGCACCACGGTGCATCGCGCCTGTGGAAAAGGTTAATTTGCCTTTGCGTCGCCGAATCGTTCCGTGCCAAGCTGAAATCAAGGTTTTACGTGGCGTCGCGCCACCTTCGGGGAGACCCTCATGAGCATCAATATCGGCCCACCCAAAGTGGACGAACTGCGCCCTCGGATTACCGTGATCGGGGTTGGCGGCGCGGGCGGCAACGCCATCGCCAACATGATCAACGCGGATATCGAGGGGGTCGACTTCATTGTCGCCAACACCGATGCCCAGGCGCTCAACAATTCGATCTCGGAACACCGCATCCAGCTGGGACCTGATATTACCCAGGGCCTTGGCGCGGGTTCGCGACCCGAAGTCGGTCGCGCTGCAGCCGAAGAAACGCTCGACCTGGTCGAGCGTGCGCTGGAAGGCACGCATATGTGCTTCATCGCTGCGGGGATGGGCGGCGGCACCGGGACCGGTGCCGCGCCGGTCATCGCCAAGGCCGCGCGCGATCGCGGGGTGCTGACCGTCGGTGTCGTCACCAAGCCGTTCCTGTTCGAAGGCACCCGCCGGATGCGCGCCGCCGAGGCAGGGATCGAAGAGCTTCAAAAGCACGTCGATACGCTGATCGTCATCCCCAACCAGAACCTGTTCCTGGTCGCCAAGGCCGAGACAACTTTCAAGGAAGCGTTCAGCCTGGCAGACGAGGTACTCCAGCAGGGAGTGCGCTCGATCACCGACCTGATGGTCATGCCGGGCCTGATCAACCTCGACTTTGCCGACGTTCGTTCGGTGATGGGTGAGATGGGCAAGGCGATGATGGGCACGGGCGAGGGCAGCGGCGAGAACCGCGCGCTCGAGGCCGCCGAACGCGCGATCTCCAATCCGTTGCTTGATGGCGTTTCGATGCAGGGCGCCAAGGGGGTGATCATCTCGATCATCGGCGGCGAGGACATGAAGCTGCTCGAAGTCGACGAAGCCGCCAACCACATCCGCGAGCTGGTCGATCCCAACGCCAACATCATCTGGGGTTCGGCGTTCAACCCCGACTTGCAGGGCAAGATCCGCGTCTCGGTGGTCGCCACCGGGATCGAGCAGACCAACGAGATGGCGGTGGAAGCGTCGCGTCCCTATTCGATGCCTGGGACCGCGCGTGGGCCGGCGGTGCCGACAACGCACACTCCGCAGGCATTTGCGTCACCCGAGCCCGTTCCCGCAACGACTTCATGGAGCGACACGCCTGAAACGGGTCTCGCGGATCCCACCGATTCGAGCGAACATGCGCTCGCCGGGGCCGATGGCGGGTTCACTGCCACTCCGGATGCCGAGGGTGCCGATAGCGAACAGACCGTGGCGCTTGCGGGCGAAGGTGCGGTCGAGGACGCGCTCGATCTCGAACTGGAAATCGACGAGGGCCGGGCCGAAGAGGATATGATTGAAGCCGCGAGAGATCCGGCCAGCGGCTATGCTTCGCTCGAGCGGCTTTCGAGTTTCGGGCGCAAGAGCACCGAAGACGAGCTGCTGGGCGATGCTGACCGCCTGATCGAAGAAGACGAGGACGTCGCCCCCAAGGTTTCGCGGGGCGGCGGAGTTTCGCCGATGAGCAAATCGGGCGGTGGTTCCGGTGGCGGAGC
Organism: Novosphingobium sp.; assembly: GCA_031370725.1. Classification (GTDB taxonomy): domain Bacteria; phylum Pseudomonadota; class Alphaproteobacteria; order Sphingomonadales; family Sphingomonadaceae; genus Novosphingobium. The sequence continues at coordinate 4,927 of JANMQW010000052.1, read as the reverse complement.
GACCCTGTTCGAACGTATGGCTAACCTCTCACGCGGTGGGCGTCAGGCCGGTGGGGAAGAAGAGGCCGAAGCAGAGGACGATTCGGCGGAAAGCGGCGGATCGCTTAACATTCCGCGCTTTCTGGGACGGCAGAACAACCAGTAGCGACTGGGGCTGGTCCGTTCATCGGGGTGACGGGCTGGCTCTGCTAGGCGGCGGAAGTTGGACGGGGGCGCGAAACGGCGCGCGGCTGTGGCCGACGCTGGGAGTAGGCGCATGATCGCGGGTTCGCGAAACTATCGGTATCTATGGCGCACATCGCTGGCGCTGGCTGCGGTGCTAGCCGGTGCAGGCTCGGTGCGCGCCCAGCAGGATGATGCCGAAGAGCTTGAGCCGTTGTCTCGTACGCCGAATTCGGGGGCCGTGGTCCAGCCGCTGCCCAGTTTGCAAAGCTATCAGCTCAATACCGCACTGACCCGACTTTCCGCCAATCCGCGCGACGTATCCGCGCTGCTCGACGCGGGCAACGCTGCGCTTATCCTGGGAGATAATGACGCCGCGCTCGGATTCTTCGGGCGCGCCGACCAGCTTTCTCCGGGCGATCCGCGGGTCAAGACCGCGCTGGCGAGCGCGCTGGTCAAGAACGAAGATCCGTTTGCGGCAATCCCGTTGTTCGATGCGGCCGAGCGCTCGGGTGCGCGCGACGGCTCGCTCGCCGGGGATCGCGGACTGGCCTACGATCTGGTCGGTGACAATCTCAGCGCCCAACGCTATTATCGCCAAGCGCTGGCTTCGGCGTCGAGCAACGACGAAATCGTCCGTCGCCTCGCGCTGAGCCTGGCCATCGCGGGCGACCGCAAGGGCTCCGAAGCCACCTTGCTCACCCAGTTACGCCGCAACGAACCCGCCGCCTGGCGCACCCGCGCGTTCGTTCTGGCGATCCTGGGCGATACCGAAGAAGCGGTGAAGATCGCCACCGGAACAATGCCGCGCGATTTGTCTGGCGCGATGGTTCCGTACTTGCGCTATATGGGTCGTCTGACCCCGGCACAGCAGGCGGCAGCGGCCAACTTTGGCCATTTCCCCCGGGCTGCGCAAATCGGGCGCGACGATCCGCGGGTCGCGCGCTATGCCGCGCTCAATCCTCGCCGCGCGGCGACGCCGCCGGTCGCGCTTGCGGTCAAGAGCGATCCTTCGGGCAAAAAGGCCAAGAACGACCGCGTCGAACGCCGCCGCGAGCGGGTTCAGGAGCGTGAATTCGGGACCAAGGTGCTGGACCGTTCGCAAGTGGTGGAAACCCGGCCAGCGGCGACCTTGGCCTCCAGACCTGCGGTGGCGCTCCCATTGCCAGCTCCTACGCCCACCGCTTCTGTGCGCAGCCCCCCGCCGGTTCGCGTAGCAGCGGCAACAGCGCTGCCGGTCACGTTCCCACCGCCCCAGGCTTACAGACCGGCAATCGCAGCTCCAGGTTCTACATCGTCACCACCTCCCGCGCCCGCCACAGGCCCGGCGTTTGCCAGCCTCTCGCTCAAGCCGGTCGTGGTGATGCCGCCGGCGACACCCGGCCCGTCGCCTGTTGCTAGTTTGACGATCGCCGTGCCTTCACAAGCCTCGATTGCGCTCGCCACTGCGGCAGCGGCTGCGAGCAATCTCGATCTTGCACGTCGCGCGCAGCAAACCGGGGGCGAGTTGGCGCTCGCGAGGGGTTCGGCTGTGCCCCCAGCCACAAAGCCGACGCCGACGCCGACGCCGACGCCCGCTACGAAGGCCCCCGCGCTCGTCCCGTCTGGTCCGTCCGCGCCTGAACCACGTCGCGATCTGGCCGCCGCGTTCAGCGATTTCCGTCCGCCCGCCGATGAGCAGCGCGCCGCTGCCGCAGTCGATATCAACAAGCTGCCATCGCGGACGAAAAAGACCGTGCTCGCCGACGAACGCGGGCCCATTCCCGATGCTCCGGTCGGCACCAGGCGGATCGCCGCGGCCGAACCCGCGATTTCGACCGCAATCAAAAAGGGTATCGATCCCAAAACCGGCAAGCCGATAAAGGCTTTGGATAAGTCCGCCAAATTGGTCGTGCCCAGCCATCCGAGCCGGATCTGGGTGCAACTGGGGGTCGGGCGCGACAAGGGCGCGCTGGGCTTCGACTGGCGCAAACTGGGTAAGGCGCAGGCCGATCTGTTTAAGGGGCGCAAACCGTGGACCACCCCGTGGGGCCAGACCAACCGGCTGCTGGCCGGGCCGTTCGAAACCCAGGCAGCAGCGCAGGCGTTTCTCAAGGAAGCGCGCAAGAAAGACGCCGACGCGTTCGTGTGGACCAGTCCTGCAGGCCAGGCGGTCGACGCGCTGGCGGTCAAGTAGGCGCGTGGCGCAGGGCACCATCCCCTGCGTGTCCACAGCTTTTGCACAACGTTATCGGGTTATGCCCAGCCTGCTCGCGAGTCCCGATTGCCGTGCACCCCTGCTTGACGCCAAGCCTTCGCTGCGGGGCAGGTTGGACGGTCCCAGGGAGCCAATCACGTGCCGATGACCGACCCGAGCGAGATCGAAGACGGCGACGGTGCCCCCGTCGACGTGCTCGCCTCGCTGTTCGACGCGCGCGGGTGGGATTATGAATTCGTCTCCGACGAGGAGATTCTGGGCGAAATCCAGGGCAGCTGGGCCAGCTATCAGCTTCGCGCGATCTGGCGCAGCGAAGACAACGTCCTGCAATTGCTGTGCCTGCCCGATATTCGCGTGCCCGACGACAAGCGTGGTGGGGTTTACGAAGTGCTGAGCCTGATCAACGAGCAGGTCTGGCTCGGCCATTTCGACTTGTGGTCGAACGGCGGCGTGCTGCTGTATCGTCACGGGCTGATGCTCGGCGACGAGGGCCTGCTGACCATCGCCCAGGCGCAGGCCGTGATCGAAGCCGCGATCGATGAGTGCGACCGGTTCTACCCCGCGTTCCAGTTCATCTTGTGGGGCGACAAGACCCCCGCTGAAGCGCTCGCCAGCGCGATGGTGGATGCGCAGGGTGAGGCGTGAGCACGAAGCCACGAACCCTCTTCGTCGGTTGCGGCAACATGGGCCGCGCGCTGCTCGATGGCTGGCTCGCGGGGGGCGTGCTGGCTCCGGATAACGTCACCGTGCTCGATCCCCTCGCAACCCCGCCTCAAGGCGTGGCTTTGGTCCGTAAACCGCCCGCAGGCCCATTCGACCTCATCGTTCTGGCGATCAAGCCGCAGCTGTTCGCCGACCTGGCCCCAGCGCTGACGCGGTTGGCGGACGGTGCGCTGGTGGTCTCTATCCTGGCCGGAATCGATTGCGCGCAGCTTTCGGCGCGGTTGCCGGGCGCGCGAGTAGCGCGGATCATGGCCAATCTTGCAGCGGCTTATGGGTTGTCTCCTGTCGCATTATACACCGGATCCGGCATGCCCGACGCCGACCGGGAGTTGCTCGACCGTCTCGGCCGCTCGCTCGGCCCGGTCGAATGGCTGACCGACGAGGACTTACTCCATGCGGTCACCGCGCTGGGTGGGTCGGGGCCGGGGTTCGTCTATCGCCTGCTGGAAGCGCTTGCCAAGGGCGGCTCGGAACTGGGGCTGGAACCGCAGGCCTCGGCCGCGATGGCCTTGGCGATGGTCCGCGGCGCGGCGGAACTTGCCGCGCGATCGGGCGAGGATTTCGCCACACTGGCCGCGCGCGTCGCTTCTCCCGGTGGCACCACCCGCGCCGGGCTTGACGTGCTGGAGCGCGACGATGCTGCCGACCGCCTGATCGCCGCTACCCTGCGCGCCGCGCGCGATCGCAGCGAGCAGCTTGCCGGTGGTACCTGATACAATTGACGACATTGGCGAATACAACGGATTCACTTGAATTGGCCGACGCAAATCGCGATATTGCGGTCACCGGCTTGTCGTCGCTCGGCGCCGGAAGGGAGTTTTGAATGGCTAACTGGAACGACCCCCAGCCGACCACCCGGGATACCCGGACGGGATTCGGCGGGTCTCCGACTTTGAATGGCGGGGTGATCGGGCGCGATGGCGTCATCGATCAAGGCCTTCGCAGTCACATGCTGTCGATCTACAACTACATGGCTTCGGGCGTAATGCTCTCGGGCGTGGTCGCGCTGCTGTTCCGCGGCGTGGCCGAGCAGTTGATACTCGCGCGCAGCCCGCTGATGTGGCTGATCATGCTCGCCCCGCTGGGCTTCGTGTTCGCGATCAGCCTGGGCGCCAACAAGTTCTCCAAGGCGACCGTGCAGGCGCTGTTCTGGGGCTTTGCCGCAGTCATGGGGCTTTCGCTATCGACGATCTTCGTCGTCTACACCGGAGGCTCGATCGCCGCGACGTTCTTCGCTGCTGCCGCCGCCTTCGCCGGTCTCAGCCTGTTTGGCTACACCACCAAGAAGGACATGTCCGGGATTGGCACCTTCCTGATCATGGGTGTGGTCGGGCTGATCGTGGCGTCTGTCATCAACATTTTCCTCAAGTCGCCGGGGCTCTACTGGGCCATTAGCTTCCTGGGTGTGCTGATCTTTGCCGGCCTTACCGCCTACGATACGCAGAAGCTCAAGCAGCAGTACGAATACGTCCGCGGGACCGAGTTCGCGGGCAAGGCTGTGGTGCTTGGTGCGCTGACGCTGTACCTCGATTTCATCAACATGTTCCAGTTCCTGCTCGCGTTCATGGGCGACCGCCGTTAGGCCTAAACCCTTATCCGAGCTTGGCATTTCGTGCCCGGCGCGCCGTCTGGCGCGCCGGGCACTTTCTTTTTGCGACCAACGCTCTATCGCTCGCGCTTCAGCTTGGCGAAAGGCGCAGGTATGCATCGCGCCGCATTGGTTTCGGAATGGGGCCGCAGGGAGATTTGGCAGACATGATCGGGTTCGAGCTCAAGGCTTTGCGCAGCGGCGCGACGATTTGCGGGATAACATTGCTCGCGGCCTGCGCGGCCAAGGCGCCGCCG
>JANMQW010000049.1:0-7807 GCA_031370725.1 Novosphingobium sp. | reverse complement strand
GAGATCGACGGCGCGCCGCGCTTTGGCGAGTTCTGCCTGTATCCGGGTTCGGGGCTCGATCGCTTTGCCGCCGATTGGATTGATCTGGAGTTGGGCGCGCTTTGGCATGCGGCGCTGGGCGATGTGAGGGCCCGGCAAATCGGAAACCCGCTAAATAGCCGCTCGCTGCGCCCTTTGCTTCAACTGGCGCAAGAGCTGCAGCGCGTCGGATAAACTAGCAACCGATCAGACTAGGGTTTCAGCCCCTGCCACTCCCGCCGCTCTTCGCCCTGACGCAGCACTTCGTACGCCAGTTGCACCGCTTGGAACGCTTTCGCCGCCGCAGCATCGCCCGGCTTAACGTCCGGGTGGACTTCCTTGGCCTTGTTGCGCCAAGCTTTTTTGACCGCGTCCATATCGGCGTCGGTCTCCAGCCCCAGCACTTCCAGCGCACGCATTTCGTCGCGCGACCGGGAGCCATCGCCGGAGCCGCCCCAACTGTAGTGCGCGGCTTCGCTGAAGCCAGCGTTGTCTCGGGTCTCGTCGGCCTGGCGGGCTTCGGCCTCTTCCTTGTTGAGGCCCTCGAAATAGTCCCAGCCCGAGTTGTATTCGGCGGCGTGCTTTTGGCAGAACATCCAGCGATCGGGGTTGTTGGGCGATTTGGGTGCAGGGCAGATGCCTGCTTCGGAGCAGTTGTGGCGATCGCACAGCCGGACGGTCACCGCCTCGCGCGAGCCTGCGTAGCCACCCCAGCGCGGGAAACCCCAGTTATCGGATCGGCGCGGTGCTGGCATGGGGGGGCCTTAGCGGAGTGGGCGCAAAATGGAATGCGGGTTTTTCGCTTTCCCCTTCCGCATGCGGGAGGAGCGCGAGACTTGGCAGCTTGCTGCCTAGTCGCAGCGGGGTGGGCCTGGGGGCCCAGCCGCTTCGCGCGCCCACCCCTAACCCCTCCCGCAGGCGGGAGGGGGACAGGCACTACTGAACCGTCACAGTCACCGCGCGGCGGTTCCTGGCCCAGCTCGCTTCGTCAGAGCCCAGCGCGACCGGGCGTTCTTTGCCCAGGCTCACCGTCTGGATGCGTTCGGCGCCGACGCCCAGCCCGACCAGATAGGTCTTGGCGGCATTGGCGCGGCGCTCGCCCAAGGCGAGATTGTAGTCGCGGGTGCCGCGTTCGTCGGCGTGGCCTTCGACGGTGATCCGCTTGGCCGGATAGCGCGCCAGCCATTGCGCCTGGCTTTGCAGCGTGGCGCCATCGGCGGCATCGACGTTGTAGCGGTCGGTGTCGAAATAGATCGTGTCGGCGGCGACCGAGGCGACGAAATCGGCCTGGCTGCCGGGAGCGACCACCCCGCCGTCGCCCAGCCCGGTGTTATCGGTGGTCTGCTGGCTCACATCGCCCGGCTGCGGCGGCAGTTCCTTGGGCGGCTTCTTGGCGCAGGCGACCAAGGCCAGGCTGAGCAGCAGCGCGGTGACGGGGGTGTTGAGGCGGATCATGGGATACTCCTTAAGTCACAACCTGAAAGTTACGGCAAAACCGGCCCCCACGCGGGGTCGCTGGCATCGACCGGGGTTTGCAGGCGGCGCAAGTTGCTGCCGGTCAGATCGACCTGCCACAATCCCGCCTTGCCGTTGCCGCGTTCGGTGCGGAAGAACTGGATGATGCGGCCATTAGGCGACCAGGTGGGGGCCTCGTCCTGCCAGCCGCTGGTCAGCTCGCGCACTGATGCGCCCGCCGGGCTCATCGTCGAGACGTGGAAGTTGCTGGCGTTGGTGAACGCGATCTGGTCGCCGCGCGGGCTCCATTCGGGCGTGGCGCAGCGCCCCCCGGCGAAGCTGATGCGCTTCTGGTTCGATCCATCGGCATCCATCACATAGCATTGCTGCGCGCCCGAACGGTCGCTCTCGAACACGATCCTGGTGCCATCGGGCGAATAGCTGCCGCCGACGTCGATCGCCGGATCGCTGGTCAGCCGCCGCGATTCGCCGCCGCTGGCGGGCACGCGATAGACGTCGGTGTTGCCGCCGACCGCCATCGCATAGAGGATCGATTTGCCATCGGGCGACCAGCGCGGGGCGAAGGTCGCGTTGCGGCTTTGGGTGACCAGCCGCTGCTGGCCGCTGCCGATGTCGTAGACGAAGATCCGCGGATTGCCCTGGACGTAGCTGAGATACACGATTGACTTGTAATCGGGCGAATAGCGCGGGGTCAGCGCGGTGGCCTGGCCGTTGGTGATGAAGCGGTGGTTGGCCCCGTCGGAATCCATGATCGCCAGCCGCTTGACCCGCTTGTTCTTCGGCCCGGTCTCGGCAATGTAGGCGATCTTGCTGTCGAAAAACGGGTTTTCGCCGCTGAGCCGCGAATAGACCATGTCCGCGCACTTGTGCGCCGCGCGACGCCATTCGCCCGGCGCGACGACATAGCCCTGCCGCGCCAGCTCCTGCCCCAGCGCGACGTCGTAGAGGTAGCAGCCCACGGTGAGTTGGCCGTTGCTGCCAGCACGGACATAGCCGTGAACCAGCATTTCCGCGCCGCGCCCGCTCCACACGCTGAACTGCGGCGCGGTGACATCGGCATAGGCGATGCCCGGCAGCGATCCTGGGCCGGTCGGCTTGAACAGCCCGTTGTTGCGCAGATCGGCGGTGATGACTTCACCCAGCTGACGACCGAGCGCGGCGCTCTGCCCGGCGGGGGTGGCAATATCGCGGTCGGTGGCGAAGCTGGGGATCGCGATGCCGAGGTCCTGCCACTCGTTTTCGTCTGAGACCGAGCCGGTCAGCCCGCCAGCCTGTTCGACGGTTGACGCTGGCGGGGTCTGCTGCTGCGCGGCAAGCGGCGCCAAAGGAGAGACAAGTGCGAGTAAAAACAGGAACTTGCGCGACATTATTGCGATAGCCTCCGGTCGAAGCGGAAGGATGCGACATGCTTCCACAGGGAATAGTGCTGTTCGGGCAGATCGAACGGCGCGGCCAGTTGGACCGCACGGATCGCCTGTTCGGCATGGCGCGCTTTTTGGGCGCTGTTAGCGTCGGTCACGCCCGACTGGCTGACGACCCGAGGCTTGCCCGCCAGACTGCCGTCGGCGTTGAGATCGAATGTCAGCACAGTGACGAGTTGGTCCGCTTCGGCACCCTGCGGCGCATTCCAGCGCGGCTTCAACGCGCGCGAGATGGCCTGAGCCAGCGTCGCGACGACTTGCGGCCCGGCGCGCGTGGCGGGCGGATTCTGCGCCGCACCGCGGGCTTCGCCGCCGGGGACACCCTTGAGGAAGTCGCTGCCGACGCGGCTGGCATCAGTGGGCGCATCGGGGCGGCGGCGGGTGCGGGTGTCGGCTCGAGCAGCCACAGCAGGCTTTGCGCTGGGCTTGGCTGAAGGCCGCGCGGTGGGTTTGGCGATTGGCGGTGCCGGACGTGCGGTTGGCTTGGCAACCGGCGGTGCGGGGCGCGGCAGGGGGCTGGCGATCACGCGCGGTGCAGGTTCGGGCGGCGCAATTTCGGGCAACTGCGCGGGTTCCGGCGCTGCCTCACCCAAAGTCGGCGCGGTCTCGGGCGCAGCTTGCGCCATCGGCTCGGGCGAGGTTACCTCGGGGGCAACCTCATCGGACAGGCTCACCGTCATCCGATCGGGCGGGGGCTGGAAAGTGCTGCGCGAAGGCGCGAGCGCCAGCCACGCGAACAGCCCGATATGCGCGGCAATCGCGACAACCAGCCCGATGCGCTCTTCGCGGCTCATGCCGGGGCGTTCGAGGCGGTGAACGGCCATTCAGCTTACGGCTATGGTTCGCGCGATGAACTGTTGGTGACTAGTGACACCGCGTTGCATCCGGCGCGGTTGAGCTCGCCCATCACCGCCATCACCCGCCCATAATCGAGCGCGCGATCGGCGCGCAGCGTAATCAGCGGGCGGTCTGCTGCGCTTCGCCCGGCGCAGCGTAGCGCGTCGATCCGTTCGGGAAGTTCGCCTGGCGCGATTGGCTGGTCGTCTAGAAACACCTGGCCCTGCCCGCCGATCGCCAACGTGACCTGGTTGGATTGCTGCGCCAGGGCGTTGGCACGGCTCTCGGGCAGATCAACCGGGACGCCTGCGACCAGCAGCGGCGCGGTGACCATAAAGATGATCAGCAACACCAGCATCACGTCGACCAGCGGGGTGACGTTGATCTCGGCCATCGGCGCACGCCCGCGCCGATTGCGGCGGGATAAGTTGGAGAACGCCACCTAGATCCTCCCCGGCACGGGAAGGTGGCGCGAAGCGACGGAGGGGGCCCACCTCTCGGCAAGCGCGGCGTTGACCGAGAGGAAGGACCCCTCCGCCCCCTTGAGGGGGCACCTCCACGTGCCGGGGAGGATTTCTCGTCCCGCCATCAGCCCGCATCCAGTTCGCGGCTCAGCGTGGCGTGGAAGCGATCGGCAAAGCGCTGAAGTTGCGCTTCGAGCGTGTTCACCCGGTGCGAAAAGCGATTGTAGGCGATCACCGCCGGGATTGCCGCGAACAGGCCGATCGCGGTGGCGAACAGCGCTTCGGAAATCCCCGGAGCGACCACCGCGAGCGACGAATTCTGCTGCTGTCCGATCATGAAAAAGCTGTTCATAATCCCCCAGACGGTGCCGAACAGCCCGACGAACGGCGCCACCGCGCCGACCGTGGCGAGGAAGTTCAGGCGCTGCGCCAGCTTGTCGCTTTCCTCTGCCACGGTGATCTCCATCGCTTGCGCCAGCCGCTGGCGGGTGCCTTCGCGGTCGATCTTGGGGCCTTTTGTCGAGCGTCGCCATTCGTCCAGCCCCGCCCCGGCAACCCGCGCCGACGCCACATCGCCCCCGCCGCTATCTTTGTGGAACGCATCGATATCGCGCGCCTCCCAGAACCCTGTCTCGTAGGCCGCCGAACGGCGACGGACGCGACCCAGCTTGAGGCTGAATGAGACGATGATCGTCCACACCCACACGCTGGCGAGCAGCAGCCCGGCCATCACCGCCTGAACGACGATATCGGCATCGAGGAAAAGTCGGATCGGATCGAGCCGGGTCGGGGTGCTGGCGGCAGCCGTGACTGCAAGGGTCGCAAGAATACTCATGGGTGCGGCAGATTCCGGTACACTGGAGGTGCGGTTAGCCGACCATTAACCGGTTAGGCGAGCCAGCGTCCACCGTTCACCGCAAATCGCCGCGCGTTTCGACCGCGCCATGACTCGATTCACCGCACCTGCTACGCAAACCCGCTCAATACCCCATCAAGCTCAGCACTTCCTTGCGGGTGCGGTTATCGTCGAGGAAGCATCCGAGCAGCTTGCTGGTGACCATGCCGACGCCCGGCGTGCGAACCCCGCGCGCGGTCATGCAACTGTGCGAGGCTTCGATTACTACCGCGACGCCTTGCGGCTTGAGGTGCTCCTGGATGCAGCGCGCGACTTCTGCGGTCAGCCGTTCCTGGACCTGCAAGCGCCGCGAGTAGCCATGGAGCACGCGCGCGAGCTTCGATATGCCGACCACGCGATCGGTCGGCATATAGGCGATCGAGGCCTTGCCGATGATCGGCGCCATGTGATGCTCACAATGCGACTGGAACGGAATATCTTTCAGCAGGACCAGTTCGTCATAGCCGCCGACTTCCTCGAACACGCGGGCAAGGTGGATCGCGGGGTCCTCACCATAGCCAAGACAGTATTCCTTCCATGCCCGCGCGACCCGCTTGGGGGTATCGCGCAAACCCTCGCGCTCCGGATCGTCGCCGGTCCAGCGGATCAGCGTGCGGATCGCTTCCTGAACCTCCTTGGGCACCGGCACTTTGCCGCGTTCGACGTCCTCGTCGGGTCCAACCAGACTGCTCATCGTCTTTTCCCCAATCCAAAGTTTTTGGGCCGCCGCAGGATACGCGAACGAAACAGCCCGCGTTTTTTGTAGAACGGCATCATTTCTTCGGGTCGCTCGGGATCGAGCGCCTCGGTGTCGGCGATCGCAAGCTCGGTTTCGGTAAGTTCGCGCATTTCCAAGCGGCGCACACACTTGCCGCCCTTGGCCAGCGCATCGAGCATTCCCGCCATCGAACCGTGCTCTTCGAGCAGTTTGGCGATCATGTCGGGCGTCTGCCCGGTATGCTCGGCGAGCAGTTTGTGGCGCAAGGCGGTAATCGCGGGCGTGGCGCTTTCGCCACCTGCCCGCGCGGCATCGATGAACGCATCGAACTCGCTATCGAGCCCCATCGAGCGGTTGTTGAAGTTGGCCGAGCCGACCCGGATGATCTCATCGTCGACAATCAACAACTTCGAATGGACATAGATCGGCGTGCCCTTAGACCCATAAGGACACCAGATGCTGAACCGCTGGGCATGATCGCGTTCGCGGATCGAATTGAGCAAGCGAATACGAGCGCCGTCCATCGCCGCCTGTTCAAGCCAGCCTTCAGCGGTTTCGGGATTGATGATCAACACCTCGGGCGGATCGGGCTGGGACAGGCGCAGCGCGATCGCCTCAGCCACGATGCGCGAAGCGAAATACTGACTTTCGGCATAGATCAGGCGCTTGGCTCGCCCGATCTGCTCGATGAACAGTGCCTCGATCTCGCGGGTTTCCGCAATGTCATTGTAGGCCGCTCGGGTGCGAGAAAGGCCGATTTCGACATTGGCAAAATCAGCCTCCAACCCCTCGGGCCAAGGTGAGGCATCGACCTTCGGGCATGGCTCCATCGGATCACCCCCGGCTTGGGCCCACCGCTCACGGCCATAATCGCCCAGAAAACGAGCCGCTTCACCTTCCACCGCCATCGTTGCATCGTGCCACGGGCCATAGCTCTTGCCATTGGGGCGCCGGCGGCGGGGGTCGTCCTCGATGTGCTCGGGCGTATCCCATCGGTCGCCGGTCATGTCGATCCCGCCGCACACCGCGAAATGATCGTCGATCACCACGATCTTCTGGTGGTGGCTGCACCCCAGCGGATGCATGCTGTCGAGCTTGAAGTCGATCCCCGGGGTAAGCCACCAGCGCAGCAGATCGAGCGGCATCCGACCGCGCACGAACATTTTCATCGCGCCGAAATTCCATTTCAGCACGCGCACCTGCAATCCGGGCCGACGTTTGACCAGCCACGGCACGAAATCGCCGACCCGATCGGGCGGATCGCCGTGGCGGCGCTTTTCACCTGGCTGACGGTTGGTCAGATCGATTCGGGTGTCGAAATCCCAGCCGATCAGCAGGATCCGGCAGCGGGCGTTGAGCATCGCTTCGCGCATCCAGCGGAAGTATTCGGCGCAATCGACGATGACGTGCGCCCTGGTTGCCTTGCCATAGCGCCACACCGATATCGATTTCGGCGCTTCGGTCATACTGCTCCCCTGTTGGCGACTTCAGGCCACCTGCTATCGCGCTTCTTGTCCGGCGTCATCACGCAGTATGTCGATTCCCCAAGATTGCGGGCAACGCCGCGCCGCGATCGTTCCGCGCGGCTTGCCGATCCTGGCGAAGCCTGCTCCAAGGGAACCCGCAAGGGGAAGCGAGCGATGGGCAAGAACGCAACCGGACCTGACGCCGCAACCCGCGCCGAAGCGCGCGAGGACGCCGCCGATGCGCTCGCCGAAGCCGCCACTTCGCGGCGCAGTGCGATGAAGCTGGACGTGGCGCAAGTCGTCGCCCGAATCGAAAATGCACCTCCCGGCCCCAAGACCATCGCGGTGTTCGATTTCGATGGCACCTTGATTAACGGCTATTCGGCCAGCGTTTTCTTCCAGCACCAGCTGCGCAGCCGCGAGATGGGCGCGATGGACCTGGCCGATGCAATGACCGCGATGGCCCGCTCAGTCGCGGGCGCAATCGAGATGCAGGATTTACTCGCGCAGGC
>JANMQW010000452.1:0-5320 GCA_031370725.1 Novosphingobium sp. | reverse complement strand
GTTCATTGCCCGGGTGCGCGAGGAAACCGGCATTTTTCTCGACGTGATCAGCGCGCAGGAGGAAGCCCGCCTCGCGGTGCTGGGCTGCCACATCCTGCTCGAACAGGGCGAAGGCCCGGCGATGATCTTCGATATCGGCGGCGGCTCGACCGAGTTGGTGCTGATCGACAGCGGCGAGCGCATCCCGCGCATCCTCGACTGGCAGAGCGTGCCGTGGGGCGTGGTCTCGCTGACCGAGAGCTGCGACGCGATCGACGCCGGAGACCCCTCGGCTGATGCGCTGGCGGTGCACTACGCGCGAATGCGGAAATTGGTGGCCGACAGCTTCGCCGATTTCGCAGCGCGGATCGAACCCTGGCGAGCCAAGGGCGCGCATGACGAACTGCGCCTGCTGGGTACCAGCGGCACGGTCACCACACTCGCCAGCCTCCACCTCGAACTGCCGCAATACGATCGCCGCGCGGTCGATGGCCTGATCATGCCGGTCGAGGCGATGCGCGCGATCAGCGCACGGCTTTCGGGCATGCGCCTCAACGAACGCCGCCAATTGCAATGCATCGGTCGCGAGCGCGCCGACCTGGTGGTGGCGGGCTGCGCCATCCTCGAAACGATCCTCGACCTGTGGCCCGCCGTGCGGCTGGGCGTTGCCGACCGGGGGATACGCGAGGGCATTTTGCGCAGCCTGATGGCGGCCGATTTTCGCCAGGTGGCAGGCGCGTGAGCCGCTCAGGCCGTGATCCGGGCGAGCGGCTCAAGACCGCCAAGAAGCGCACCGCTTCGTCCGCGCGCTGGCTGACCCGCCAGATCAACGATCCTTACGTCAAGCGCGCCAAGGACGAAGGCTATCGCAGTCGCGCGGCGTTCAAGCTGGCCGAACTCGACGATCGCTTCGCGCTGCTCAAGGGCGTCAAGGCGGTGATCGACCTGGGGATCGCGCCGGGTGGGTGGGCGCAAATCGTCGCCCAGCGCGCACCCGGCGCGGCTATTGTCGGCATCGACCTGCTGCCGGTCGATCCTTTGCCCAACGTGATGCTGTTCCAGATGGATTTCATGGCAGACGAGGCCCCCGGCATGCTGACCGAAGCTTTGGGTCGCGCCCCCGATCTGGTGCTGTCCGACATGGCCGCCAACACCGTCGGGCACAAGCAGACCGACCATTTGCGCACAATGGGTCTGGTCGAGGCGGCGGCCGACTTTGCGATCCAGGCACTGGCGCCCGGCGGGGCGTTTGTTGCCAAAGTGCTGGCCGGGGGGACCGACCCGGTGTTGCTCGCGCTGCTCAAGCGCCACTTCACGAACGTCAAGCACGCCAAGCCCCCGGCGAGCCGCAAGGGCAGTTCGGAATGGTACGTGATCGCGCAGGGATTCAAGGGCGCACCCTGAGGGGCGTTTGAAACTATCTTGCCAGCGCGCGTAATCCTGTCACGTTCCGACTTTCGCAAACCCAGAGTGACAGCCCCTGGAAACCAGTGCGATCGACGCCGATAGCGATGCCCTGCGCGCCGGGCAAAGCATCCCAACACGCCCCGTCGGCGAGACGTTCGGCCAGCCCAAGGAGCTGTGGGTGCTGGCTGGGACCGAGCTGTGGGACCGCATCTCGTTCCACGGCATGGTCGCGATGCTCACGCTGTATATGGCGGGCGAGCTGCTGCTGCCGGGGCGGATCGAGAACGTCGTCGGGTTCGCCGGGTACCGCAGTTTCCTTGAAGGGATGACCGGGCCGCTGTCGGTTCAGGCACTGGCGACGCAGACCTTCGGGCTGTATTTTGCAGGCGTCACGTTCATGCCGCTGTTCGGCGGCGCGATCGGCGATCGCCTTATCGGACGCAAGGCGGCGGTTTCGCTGGGTGCGCTGCTGATGACCGCGGGCCATTTCGCGATGGCCTTCGATGCCTCGTTTCTGCTCGCGCTGCTGCTGTTGGTGCTGGGCGCGGGATTGCTGCGCGGCAACCTCACCGCACAGGTCAAGGCGCTGTATGCCGAGGGCGATCCACGATCGGTCAACGCGTTCCAGTATTACTATCTGGCGATCACCTTCGGCGCGTTCATCGCCCCGATCGTGGCGGGCGGGGTCGCCGCGATCTGGGGCTGGCACGCCGGGTTTGGGATTGCCGGGTTCGGGATGCTAATTGGGCTGGTGGTCTATCTGGTGGGCCAGCGGCATCTGGTCGATGAAAAGCCACGGCGGCTGCGCCCAATCGAGGAACGCGGACCGCGCGCCGCGTTTACCCCGGGCGAGCGCCGCCGGATTCTCGGACTGGCGCTCATCTGGCCGGTGTCGGTGAGCTTCTGGGTGGCGCAGGCGCAGATCTGGAACGTTTACAACATCTGGGTGCGCGATCATGTCGAGATGCGGGTGGGCAGCTTCAATGTTCCCGTCCCGTGGATGCAGTCGCTCGATGGGCTGGCGCCCGCGCTGTTCACCCCGTTGGTGCTGTGGATCTGGTCGCGCCAGGCCAAGCGCGGGAAGGAACCCGACCTCTACGTTAAGCTGGCGATTGGCGCGGGGATTTTCGCCGCCTCGACCGGATGGCTGGCGGCGGCAGACCTGATTTATGGCGCGGGCAGAGCCCCGATCCTGTGGCCGATATGGTTTCACGTGATGTCGAACTTGGGAGCGGTCTATTTCGCGCCGACCATGTTGGGCATCTTCGGCACCCGCGCGCCCTATTCGGTTCGCGGCACGCTGATCGGGATCAACAGCCTGTCAGTCTCGGCGGCGAGCCTAATCAGCGGACCGATGGGCGGGATGTACGAGACGATGAGCCCCGGCGCGTTCTGGCTAATCAACACCGCGATCTGCGGCGGCGGAGCACTGACCGTGCTGGTGCTGCGCCCGATGTACCGCCGCCTGCTGGCGTTCGATGGCGAAGCGGAGGCGAGTTACGCAAAGCCCGCTGTGGTCTAACTACCCGCCCTTGGTGTTGCCCACAGCTTTGTCGCCGCCGCCCGCTACGCTGGGCGCGGGTTGAGCGGTAGCTCCAGCCGCGGCCGGGGTGGTCTGGGCCGGGCCCGAGGCTGTATCGCCCGCCTTGGCCGCGGCTGAATCGGCCGCGGGTGCCGCAGGTGCTGCTTCTGCCTTGGGCAACGCAACGTTCGAGCCCATCGAGTTGAGATAGACGATGATGTTGGCGCGGTCTTCGGCCTTGGACAGGCCCGCAAAGCTCATCTTGGTGCCGCTGGCGAACTTCTTCGGGCTGGTCAGCCACGCGTCGAGATTGGCGAAATCCCAGTTGCCGCCGTGTCCGGAAAGGTCGCCCGAAAACGCATAGCCGGCCTTACCCTTGCCAATGGCTTCGCCGACGGTGCCGTAAAGGTTGGGGCCGATGCCGTTGGCGCCGCCCTGGTCGACGGTGTGGCAGGCCTTGCACTTGGCAAACAGCGCCTCGCCAGCGGCCGGGGTGGCGGCGGCGAGCAGCACAGGCAGTGGGACAGCGGCCGCGCCGGCCTCACCCTCGGTTTCGACGCCTTCGATCGCGTAGCCCATCTCGTGGGGGCGGTGATCCTTGTCCGCCTCGAAATAATGGCGGCTCACGCTCGCCAGCCCGAGCGCGACGATCCCGCCGAACAGCGTCCAGCCGGCGATGGTATTGAACCTGTCGTCCATGATGAAATATTGCCCCGTCAGCGGTCGAATTGGCCGTTGCTCTAGTCAGCCCCCCGCGCGCGTGCAAGTGCGATTGGACTTGCCGACACCCGTTTCGCGACCCTAAGCGCGCGACCCATGCACAGCTACCCGCCCGCCGCGCTTGCCCTCGTCGAAAAATTTGCCGCTGCCGCTGCGCTGGATCCGGCGAACGCGATCGCGTTCCAGGGCGCGCCGGGGGCCAACTCGCACCGCGCGCTGGCCGAATATGCGCCCGCAGCGCTGCCGCTGCCGTGCTTCTCGTTTGAGGATGCGCTCGAAGCGGTGCGCGACGGTCGCGCCGGACGGGCGATGATCCCGATCGAGAATTCGCAGCACGGGCGGGTCGCGGACATCCATTTCCTGCTCCCCGAATCCGGGCTGGCAATCGTCGGTGAGCATTTTCTCGCGATTACCCACTGCCTGATGGCGCTGTCCGAGGGTGGAGATGGCCCATTCGAGGCCGCCTATAGCCACCCCCAGGCGCTCGGCCAGTCGCGCCATTTTCTGCGCGAACGCGGCATTGTGCCGCTCAGTTATGCCGACACAGCAGGGGCTGCGGCCTATGTCGCCGAGCTCGGCAATCCCCGTTTGGCGGCAATCGCGCCCAAGCCTGCAGCACAGCTCTATGGCCTGCGGATCGTCGCCGAGGCGGTCGAGGACGCGCACGATAACACCACCCGGTTCGTGGTGCTGGCCAAACAGCCGCTCGACCCGACACCGCAGGGTCCAACGATGACCAGCTTCGTGTTCGAGGTGAAAAACATCCCCGCCGCGCTGTACAAGGCGCTGGGCGGGTTCGCCACCAACGGTGTCAATATGACCAAGCTGGAAAGCTATCAGCGCGGCGCGAGCTTTGCGGCGACCACGTTCTATGCCGACATCGTCGGCGCGCCGGGCGATCCGGCGGTCGATCGGGCGCTCGCCGAATTGGACTTCCACTGCAAGCGTCTGAATCTGCTCGGCACTTATTCGTTAGCGCGCGCGCGGGGCTGAGCTTGCCTCGCCGCGTGGCTCGTGCGACGTGTCGGAGGTGAGTGCGGGGGTCATAGCCGGGTCCGAAGCCGCCGCGCGCGATTCCGCTGCGTGGACGGTGCTGCGCGCCGATTCGTCGATCCAGTTCGCCCCGGTTGCGCCGCCGCCGCCGCAAGTAACCCCCGACTGGCTGCTCGCGGTCGGACGGTTTCTCGAACGCCTGCTGCGTCCGCTGGGCGAGCTGATGGGGATGGACTGGCGCTGGCTGATGTGGACGCTGATAGCGCTCGCGGGAGCTGGCGCGGTGTGGCTGGTATGGATGCTGCTGATCGCGCCGCTGCTGGCCCAGCGCCGCGCGGCTAAGGCCGAACCAACCGCAGAATGGGTACCCGATCGGAACACCGCGCTGGCGTTGCTCGAGGAGGCCGACCGGCTGGCCGCTGCGGGTCAATACGGTGAGGCCGCGCACCTGCTGCTTAAGCGCAGCGTCGGCCAGATCGGCGAGGCGCGCCCCGGCTGGCTCTCTCCCGCCAGCACCGCGCGCGAAATCGGTGCCTTGCGCGGTTTGCCCGAGCGCGCCCGCGAGGCCTTCGTGACGATCACCCAAGTGGTCGAGCGCAGCTTGTACGCCTTGCGCGGCGCGGGCGAGGGCGACTGGCACCTTGCACGCGAGGCTTATGCCGATTTCGCGCTGGCCAACTTGCGCAGCGCCGGATGAGC
>JANMQW010000418.1:0-2653 GCA_031370725.1 Novosphingobium sp. | reverse complement strand
CCCGAACGCGGCGCTATACGCTGATCGGGGCTCATGCGCGCGGGTCGCGAAACGGGCAGGCCCAGGCGGCGTCGACCGCGCGGCCACTGAACTGCCGCGCCGCGCTGGCCTCGCCATGATCGGCGAGCATCGGATTTGGCGTGCCCGCCAGCGCTATGTCCCGCGTCATGATCCTCTCACGCATCCGCTCAAAGCGGCCTTCTTCGCGCAGCCGGATGAATTGCGCATGGAGGTTGAACACGATCGCCGGATGGGCAAAGCGCCGCGCCGGGCGCGAGGCGTGGGGGTGCAATCCAACCGCGAAGTAGGCTTCGCCGCCGAAGCTCAGCGAGAAGTGCGGATCATCCGGATCGGCACTTACCGCGTCGTCATAGACCTGGCCCAGCCAGTGATCTTTATCCGCAAGCGATTGCAGACGTTGCCACAGCGCGGCCTCGAACTGCTTTTCGGTCAGGTTTTCGGGTCCGTCGAACACCACTGCCAAGCTGCGCAAGCCATCGGGATCGTCGCGCCATTCCTCGGACCAGTCGAGTAAATCGCGGTGTATCTGCAGATCGTTCCACGCTGATGTGATGTCGCGCGCCTGAACAATAACGAGCGATCCCCGCGCGATAGCCGATTTGGCCCCAACGCACGGGAAATCAGGCTCAAGTATCCTGTCGCGGAACTGGCGCGCAGCATCGGCCGAGTGAAAGGTTCGATTGGGCAAAAGCATGGCCGCATAACGCGCCATTGCAAAAACGGTGCCGGGCTTCTGCAAACCTTTTTTGCTACCAACCGCGGGAAGACTGGCGACGATGTCGACTGTCGCTGAACCCCTCGTTCAAACCTGCGCCAGCGCCTGGTCGAAATCGGCGATCAGGTCGTCGGCGTCTTCGATCCCCACGCTGATCCGCACCAGGTTGTCGGTGATCCCTAGCTTGGCCTTGCGCGCGTCGGGGACCGAGAGGTGGGTCATCGCGGCGGGGTGACTGGCGAGAGTTTCGGTGCCGCCCAGGCTCACCGCCAGCTTGGCGATGCGCAAAGCATCGAGGAAGGCGAAGCTTTCGGCCTCGCCGCCCTTTATGAACAGGCTGAAGGTGCTGCCCGCGCCGGTGCAGTGGCGGTTGTAGATGTCCTGCTGGCGCGCGTCGGCGATCATGCCGAGGTAGCCGAGGCCCTCGACTTTGGCGTGCTGGGCGAGGAACGCGCAGACTTTCGCGGCGTTTTCTCCGGCGCGCTGCATTCGCAGTTCGACCGTCTCGAGGCTGCGCAACAGCATCCACGCGGTGTTGGGGTCGGCGATCCCGCCCATCGTGTTGCGCAACATCCGCACCGGGGTCATCCACCGCTCGGCCCCGGCGATGCTGCCCGCGACAAGGTCGGAATGGCCACCGACGTACTTGGTCAGCGAATAGACCACGATATCCGCGCCGTGGAGCAGCGGCTGCTGCCACAGCGGCCCGAGGAAGGTGTTGTCGATTGCAATCGGGCAGTCTGCGCTGAGCACCGCGTTGCGGGCGTCGCGCACCGCTTCGATATCGACCAGCGCGTTGGTCGGGTTGGCGGGGCTTTCGAGGTAGACCATTGCCACCTTGCCGCCCTGTTTTTTCGCCATCGCGAGCGCCTGCTCAAGCACGGCTTCGATTTCGTTGCGCTCGGCTCCGGCGGCGAAATCGAGGTAGGTTATGCCGAAGCGGCTGAGCGTCTTGGCGATGAAGCCTTCGCTGGCGGCGTACAGCGGCCCGGAATGGACGATCACGTCGCCGTGCGAGCAATTCGCCAGCAGCAGCACGCAGATCGCGGTCATCCCGCTGGAAAAGCACAGCGAATCCTCGGCTTCGTCCCAGATGCTCAGGCGATCTTCGAGGATTTCCTGGTTGGGGCCGTTGAAGCGGCCATAGACCAGGCCCTCGGCGCCGCCTGCGCGCTTGCCGGTGATGCCCTCGAAGTGACGCTTGCCCGCCGCCGCGCTCTCGAACGCGAAAGTGCTGGTGAGGAAAACCGGCGGCTTGAGCGCGCCCTCGGACAGTTGCGGATCGTAGCCGTGGCCCATCATCAGCGTCGCGGGCTTTAGCTTGCGCCCGGCTAACGTGGCGACGAGTGGCTTGGGCTTGAGGCGAGCGGGCAGGCCATCTTTTGGCGGAGTTTCGGTCATACCTCGCCGCTACCCTCCAATGGTTTCATCGGCAACCGGAATCCGCGGCGGGCGATGGTCGCCGCGCCAATCGCCAGCGACAGCGCGACGAGTGCTAGCCCGAGCGGGGGAAGTACCGCCGCGAACGCCGCGGCGATGGCGTTGAGCGAATCGCTGACTCTCTCGACCAGCCAAGCGAGCGAGGCCAACGCGGCAAACCCGGCGAGCGCCAGCCGGGCCGGGCGGTACCAGCGGGTGCGCGAACCCACCACCAGCGCAGGTAACAGCAGCAGCACCAGGCCAAGCTGGACCACCTCGATCCCCAGGTTGAACCCCAGGATCGCGGTTCCGCGGGCCAGCACGGTCGCGCCGAAGCCCGAGATCACAGTAGCGAAGGCGAGGCCGTGGACCAGCCCGAAGCCGAACGCGACAAACCGCTCGCGCCCCGGAAACAGCGGGCGCATCGCATGGATCGCGCTGATCAGCACCGATAGCGCGATGGCCGCCTCGACCGGCGCGGTCGGCAGGCGCGCGCCG
>JANMQW010000440.1:0-1797 GCA_031370725.1 Novosphingobium sp. | reverse complement strand
CTCGAGCCAGACCAGCGCGCTTTCGCGGTAATAGTCGGCACTGCGCGTCAACGATGCGTTCGGCGGGGACTTGCCGTACCCGATGATCGGAACGTTGGTGGTGTCTTCCACCGAACGCCAGCTCCGGCCCGGCTGCCCTTCACTATAGAGCGCCGCGTCGCCGGCCAGCATCCCCAGCACCGTATCCTTGCTTTGCACCCCGCTCCGCGCCGCCAAGACATAGCCCCAGAACTGGGTTTGCCCCTCGTACACCCACAGCAGGCTGTTCTGCATCGGGGTGCGATAATCAGGCGTCCACAGATCGGCCGGGCGGCGGTATTTGCCGTCCCACGAATGGACGAATTCGTGCGGGATCACGTTGTGGTCCCAGTCCATCTTCACCCAATCGATCCAGCCCTTGGGCTCGTACTGGTTTTCGCTCGAACGGTGGTGCTCGAGCCCGATCCCGCCCATCCGGTCGGTCATCGCCAGCAGGAAATCGTACTTGTCGAAGTGCCGCGCCCCGAACAGCGCGAGCGCCTCGTCGGTCAGGTTGCGATATGTCTGCATATGCTCGGGCTTGATCGCCAGCAGCTCGGGCTTGTCGGCGATCGCGTCCATCCACACTCCGTGGCCGATATCGGTGCGCTGGGCATACTTGCCCGCGAAGATCGGTGAATCGACCAGCGTATCGTACTCGGTCGCCGCCCAGGTGACGGTGCCGCCCTTTGCCGACTTGCCGTCGAGCGCGGTGAACACCGTCCAGCCCTCGGGGAACTTGACCGTCGGCTTGACCTTGATCTGGCGGACGTAAAACCCGGCGGGATAGAGGCTCATCTTTTCCCACTGGAGATTGAGCATCTCGCGGGTCATCGTGATCCGCCCCTCGCTGGTCTGGAGCGGCGAGGTGTGGACGAACCTGGCGGTGACCTCGCGCGTGCCATCGGGGATGGCGACGTGGAAGGCGAAAACATCGACGGTGTCGCGCCGCCAGGTCAGCGGCTTGTTTCCGGCGAAGAAGCGGATGTCGTTGATCAGCGCGGGGTTGCCGGTGGGCGAATGATTGCCCGGCAGCCACTGCGGCAGGAGCAGCACGAGGTCTGAGGTGCCGGATTTCACCGGGATGGTTTGGACGACCTTGTAGACACCGCGCGTCACGTCGGTGGCGTCGATGTCGAGGTCCATCGTGCCGGGATAGGGGACGTCCTGCGCCGCGGGGATCGTGTCGGCGATCGGCAGCGCCAGCGGCGCGGTGCGCGGGACTTGCGCGCTCAGCGAGGTGGACAGGAGGAGGGCGGCGAGGAGCGGTGCGACCGCGAGAGGATTGTGCATCCCCCCTCAATGCCGGGATGCGGTTTCGGTTGCAACGGGTGAGGTTAGGCAGCCTTTCCCAGCACCGCCATTCCCGCTAAGCGCCGCGCCAGCATGAGTACGTCCAAAACCCCAAACGCCATCCGCGGCACCCAGGACATCTTCGGTGCCGAGGCCGATGCGTTCCAGCACGTGGTCGAAACCTTCGAGCGCGTCCGCAAGCTGTACCGCTTCCGCCGGATCGAGATGCCGGTGTTCGAGAAGACCGAAGTGTTCAGCCGTTCGATCGGCGAGACCACCGATGTCGTCTCCAAGGAGATGTATTCGTTTCAGGATCGCGGCGACGAATCGCTGACTTTGCGCCCCGAATTCACCGCCGGGATCGCGCGCGCATACCTGACCAACGGCTGGCAGCAGCACTCGCCCTTGAAGGTCGCCACCCACGGCCCGCTGTTCCGTTACGAACGCCCGCAAAAGGGCCGCTACCGCCAGTTCCACCAGCTCGAC
>JANMQW010000413.1:0-2006 GCA_031370725.1 Novosphingobium sp. | reverse complement strand
GGGCGGCCAAGCTACGTCACCAATAAGTGGGTAGACGTGCTAATCTTTATCCTGATCCAGCCGGGGATGTATCTGACCAACACCCAGATGGTCGCCAGCGGACAGAACGGCTGGGAGATCAGCGCCCAGTTCTGCTATTCGCTGCTGCTGGTCATGGCGATCGGCTGCCTGGCGTTCTCGGCCTCGGTGGCATCGTACCTCGCGTTGGTGGTGCTGTCGGTGGCCTATTATTACGGCCTGCTAATCTACTTCCAGCTGGACTCGGCGCGGATCGGCTATTCGCTCAACTCATACGTCACCTTCGTCGTGGTGCTTGCCTATGTGAACTGGGCGATCGACGACAAGGCGCGGCGGCTGTTCAAGCTAACCCGCGATCTCGATATCGAAAAGGCCAAGTCGGATGCGCTGCTCGAAAGCGCGCTGCCCGCGGTCATCGCCGAGCGGCTGCGCCGCAACGAGCAGGTCTCCGACGCGCACGAGCACGTCTCGATCGTGTTCGCCGATATCGTCGGGTTCACCCGCATCTCCAAGGCGCTGGGCAGCAAGGGCACGGTCGATATGCTCAACATGTTCTTTGCCCGCGCCGATCACGGCTGCAGCCTGTTCGGGATGGAAAAGGTCAAGACCATCGGCGATTGCTACATGGCGGTTTCGGGCGCGCTGACCAAGCCGCCCCGCCCCGAAAAAGCGGCGGTCGATTTCTCGGTATTCCTGGTGCGTGAGGCGCACCGAGTGGGCGAGGAGTTGGGGATCGACCTCAAGGTCCGTGTGGGGATCAACACCGGCGAAATGATCGGCGGGGTGATCGGCAGCATGCGGCTGAGCTACGATTACTGGGGCGACACGATCAACGTCGCCGCGCGGCTGCAAGGCCTCGCCGAGCCCGACGGGATCACGGTCAGCAAGGCAATCTGGGAACTGACCAGGGACAGCTACCCCTACGACCCGCCCAGGGTCGCGCACCTCAAGAACCTGGGCGATTCGGATGTGTATGACATCAAGCTGGACCAGGCGGCGATTGCTTAAACCGCCTTCCCGCGCGTCCAACCTCCGTTCGTGCTGAGGAGGATTGAAGCCGCAGGCTGAGAATCCGTCTCGAAGCACCCTCGCGCTGCGGCGGTTCGAGACGGGTCTTCGCTCCGCTCTGCCCCTCCCCCCCGCGAACGGATCGGGTAGGTGGCTGAAGTGGAGAGATCGATTTCACCGCACCCGGTAGGTCACGAACGTATTCGCCGCGGTCTTGCGGGTCCTGAACCCCGCGCTCGTCCCGATCGCCACCGCAGCGCTTCCCACCAGCGTATGCCCGGTCCCCGCCGCCAGCGTCACCGCCCCCGAACTGGTGCCAGTGTTGATCACCGCCCAGTCGAAGCAGCCGTTGACCGGCAGCGCTGGGCCGGTGACGCCTGCATCGCTCAGCGTGCCCGTCGGTAGCGTCAGGGTGATGGCCACGGTGCCCGAGGTCGTGACGATCCCCGTCAGCAGTTCGGCAATGGTCAGCGTGGCGCTGGCCGACTTGGCGGTCGGTGTCGACTGCTGATCGAAGAATCCCTTGCCGCCGGTGTACTGCATCAGCCGACCACCGCGGCGCGGTAGGCATTGCTGGCGGGGGCGACGGCAAAGGTCAGCGTTACGGTGTTGACGTCGGTTGCTACCCAATCGACCAGCACACCGGCCTGCGAACTGACTTCGCGCACCGTTACCGTCACATCTTGAGTGCCCAGGTTGTGCGCCAGCGCGATCGCGGTTGCCGCACCGTTGCCGACATTGGCGCTGAACTTGCGCGCAGCGATCGAGGCATCGAGCTGAATCCCGCCCGCGACCACCTGGACCCCGCCGCTCGCCACCGCGACCGCACTGACCACGCCCGCTGCAATCGCGATGCCATTACCCGCAGTGTAAGTCGTGCCGCCGCCGAGCTGGCCCCAGGTCTGGCTGGTGGTGCCCACGGTGATCGCGGTGTCGGAGGTGATCATAAAGACCTTGTCACCGTTCACCGTGCCTTCGGT
>JANMQW010000408.1:0-3627 GCA_031370725.1 Novosphingobium sp. | reverse complement strand
GGGCGGATCGCCTCGTGCGCCTCCTGCGCGTTCTTGGCTTTGGTCTGATAGATCCGCGGCTGTTCGGGCAGGTAGTGGCCGTTGTAGCGGTCTGAAATCGCCTTGCGCGCCTCGGAAATGGCGGACGAATCCATCTGCACGCCGTCGGTGCGCATATATGTGATCGCGCCTGCCTCGTACAGGTTCTGCGCGATCCGCATCGTGTGGCTGGCGGAGAACCCCAGCTTGCGCGCGGCCTCCTGCTGGAGCGTCGAGGTCGTGAACGGCGGATAGGGATTGCGCTTGGTCGGCTTGACCTCAACCTCCTCGACCCGGAACACTGCGGCTTCGACCGTGGCCTTGGCGCGCATCGCGGTGCCCTCGTCACTTACGGTCAGGCGATCGAGCTTGGAGCCGTCGAACTTGACCAGCCGCGCCGCGAACTCGGTCCCGCCCTGTTCGAGCCGGGCGATCACCGACCAGTATTCCTGCGGGCGGAACACCTCGATCTCACGCTCGCGCTCGACGATCAGGCGCAGCGCGACCGATTGCACGCGCCCCGCCGACTTGGCGCCGGGCAGCTTGCGCCACAGCACCGGCGAGAGCGTGAAGCCGAACAGGTAATCGAGCGCGCGGCGCGCAAGGTAGGCGTCGATCAAATCCTGGTCGAGCTCGCGCGGGTGCTTCATCGCATCGAGCACGGTCGCCTTGGTAATCGCGTTGAAAGTGACCCGCTCGACCTCCCTAGGCAGCGCCCGGCGCTTGGCCAGCAATTCGCGCACGTGCCAACTGATCGCCTCGCCCTCGCGATCGGGATCGGTCGCCAGGATCAGGCGATCGGCGGTCTTGGCCGCATCGGTGATCGCCTTCATCTGGCGCTGCTTGTCGCCGTAAAGTTCCCAGTCCATCTCGAAGCCATCGTCGGGCCGGACCGAGCCGTCTTTGGGCGGCAAGTCGCGGACATGACCATAGCTGGCGAGCACCTTGAACCCGGGACCAAGGTACTTCTCGATGGTTTTCGCCTTGGCGGGCGATTCGACGATAACGAGTTGCATGACGGTTCTGGCGATCTTTCTAAAGCGTATGGGCCTTCTGGGCGCTTCTGCCCTTACGCGTATGTGTACGCGCGAGGGTGGAGGCCCTCGCGTCGCGCCGTCAAGCCTCGCAGAGAAAAGTTACTTCATCGCGGAAAGCTGGACCGCAACCCGCTCGTTGGCGAGGCTTGCGGCCTTGGTCGCGCCCTGCTCGTAGTTGCCCGGCTTGGCGGTGAATTCGAACTTGCGGGTCTTGCCCAGGCCAAAACCGCCCAGCCCGAAAGCTGCTGCCACGCCGCCTGCGACATTGCCGACCGCCTGGCTGGTCTTGTCGAAGCCGGAACTCGAATCAGCCATGTTGATGAATTCGCCTTCGACCGTCACCGGTTGGCCCAGCGTGAGCATATCCTGCTTGCCGTTCACGCCGATCACCGTGACCTTGGAATACGTTGGCACCACCGAAAGCGCGGCATTGACCTTGATCCCGCCGAAGCTGAACGAGCCGGGGCGCTTCTGCTGGGAAAAGTCGATCAGATACGTGACGTCGACCACCGGGGTGTTGGCCGTCTTGGCATACACGCCGAGCAGATAGCCGTTCTGCCCCGCCGACATTGCCAGCCCCATGCTGCTCATCCCGCTGCCAGTGAAATCGGTGCCGATCATCACCTGCTTGGGCAGCGCGCCGGGCTTGTAGTAGGTCGCCTTGCCCTTGCTCTTCTTTTCGAGCGCAATGTTAATGTCGGTCGGCGTGGTCTGCGTTTTGACCTTGACGAAGCCGGGATCGGCAAACACCGCCGCAGGCGCAAGCACGGTGAAGCCCTTAGCGGTCATCTGCGAAACGAAATCGGCATACGCCGCATCGGTGATCTGCTGCATCATCGCCGGGGTGACTCCGATCAGTTTGCTCTGCGCTTTGGTGGTCCCGCCGAACGCGCCCATCAGGCCCCCGGTGGACTTGGTCGCATCGGTCGATTCGAAGATGAAGCCGACGTTGAACGCGGCAATTGCTATCTGCGATGCGCCCTTGAGCGCACCTTTGTTCTGGATCTTGAGCGGCGCTTCCTCTTTGGCGAGTGAGAGCGACGAAGCAGCAAGTGAAAAGGCCGCGACGCACAGCGCGGCAGAACGTACGAAACGCATGAAATTGCCCCCGGATATTGGATTGTTTTGCGCCCGTTGCTAGCGCTTTCGCGGCTGAGCCGTTAGTTGTCAACGCGTTGCGTTGTCCTACCCAGCGCACTCTGGCTGAACGTGAAGCTGTTCACCATCCTCTTGGTGTCTGCCAAGGCTGGCTTTGCCTTGATCGCAAAGATTCAGCTGCAAGTGCGCTTTTGCGGGGCAGCGAGCGTGATGCGGGCTGCTAAAGCACGCTCTCCAGCCAGCCCTTGAGCTGGCTCTTGGGCGCGGCGCCGAGCTTCTGCGCGACCTGCTTGCCATCCTTGAACAGCACCATCAACGGGATCGACTGGACCCCGATCTGGCCGGGAACGTCGGTATTTTCCATGATGTCCATCTTGACGATGGATACCTTGTCGCCGAGTTCATCGCTGATTTCTTCGAGCGACGGCCCGATCATCTTGCACGGCCCACACCACTCGGCCCAGAAATCGACCAGCACCGGCTTGTCAGACTGAAGGACATCGACGGCGAAGCTGGCATCGGTAACGGCTTTGGTCGGCATGATCGGTTCCTCTTTGGGTTGCGCTCAATCTAAGAGCAGCGGCTGCCATGGCAACGCCCTAACCGACAAAGCTTTCCTGTTGCGGGGCAGAGGCCGGGTTGTGCGCATCGAGCAGGGCCTGTGGGATCGCGATCAGCCGCGGGGCGTGGGTGTAAAGCAGCGCCGCCTCAATCCGCTGTGCGGGATGGATTGCGCGAAGCGCCGCGGCATACGCGGCCATCTGACGGATATAGCCGAGCGGGACTTGCGACAGGTCAGCGGGCGGACGCCGCGCAGTCTTGAAGTCGATGATACGGATGGCATCGGCGCCCAGCACCAGCCGGTCGATCGTGCCCGCTACCACGCGATCGCCAACGGTCGCCGCGATTGGCACTTCTGGCAGCGACTCCGGACCGAACACCGCGGCCCATTGCGGATCGGCGAGTACGGTCAGCGCGGCTTGCGCGATCTCGTCGCGGTCCGCCGCGGCGAGACTTGCTGCGGCGCGTTCGAGCCAGAGTGCGGCTGCTACGGCGCGCTGCGCGTGGGGCAATTCAGGCAGACGTTCGAGCAGGCGATGGATCAGCACACCGCGCTCCGCCGCCGCGCGCAATTCGGGCGACGGCGTTGAGGGCGGATCGGCTGCGCTTTCCTCGCCGCTCGACGATGGCGCGAGTGGCCGCGGCGGGCGTGGTTCGGGGCCGACGGGACGCAGCGCCCATTCGGGTAGCGGCTCGGGCGTGGTTTCGGGAATTGTAATCCGCAGCGCAGACGGCGGGCGCGATCCAATCTCGTGACACATCCCCCACAGTGGATCGTCGAGCGGCTCGGAATCGTTGAACAGCGGAGCAAGCCGCGCATACCAGCTGTCCGGGGCGACCCCTTTGCTGCGCCCGCCCAGCGTCCCAGCGATGAACAGCGCCTCCTCCGCGCGGGTCATCGCCACGTAGAGCA
>JANMQW010000400.1:0-11297 GCA_031370725.1 Novosphingobium sp. | reverse complement strand
AGTGCGGCGACGCCGTCTTCCGCCCGCGCCCGCATGACGCCGTCGAGAAAGCGTCCGGCGAGCAGGAAGAACAGCAGCATGACCGCACCGTCGAAGTAGGCGTGGGGGCCGTGGGTGATCGTCTCGTAAAGACTGACAGCGCAGGCCAGCGACACGCCGATGGTGATCGGCACGTCCATGTTGGTGCGCCCATGGCGCAACGCCGACCACGCGCTGCGGTAGAACGGTCGCCCGGCATAGACCACGGTCGGCAGGGCGATCAGCGCGGACAGCCAGTGGAACATGTCGCGGGTCGCGCCCAGCGCGCCCGACCAGACGCTTACCGACAGCAGCATGATGTTCATAGCCGCGAACCCGGCGACGCCCAGCGCACGGCCCAGCTCGCGGTTTTCGGGAGCCGCGCGCCCCTCGTCGTCGGCGAGGAGGCGTTCGGCGGGGAAGCCGATCCGGACGATTGCGTCACGCAGGCAGTCGTCGTCGAGCTCCAATGCGTGGGCGATCGCAACCCGGCGCTTGGTGAAGTTGACCCGCGAGCCGATCACCCCCTCGACCCGCGCAAGCCCGCCCTCGAGCTTTGCAATGCACCCGGCACAATGCAGTCCCGGCACGCTGAACGTGCTGGTAACGGCGCTCATGCTGGGATCTCGACCGCGAAGCGCGCCGTCTTGCCGCGGCTGACCAGCGTCAAGCGCAAGCGCCAGCGACCGGCGGGAAGCGGGTCGGCGGACGTCCACCGCCCTGCCCCGGTCAGCGCAAAGCGCAGCTGCTGGTCTTTCGCGCGGCCCAGCGGGTGGTGGGCGGTCCCACTCAGAACGCCGTTCTCCGGTGTGGCAGTCACCTCGACCCGCTTGTCGGGCAAGCGACGGGTAGCGACCGTCCAGCCGAGCGCCTTTTGGGCGCGGGCGTCTGCCAGCCAACGGTTGTAGTCCTGGCTTGCGACGTAGGAGTTGTCGACCACCGTCCCGCCGAAAGTCTCGACCGCATAGCGCGCCATGATCAAGTTGACCGCGATGATCGTGCCGAACATCCCAATCATCACCAACAGCATGTGGCGCCCGGTAAATTCGCGGATCACGGTGCACCCTCCGGTCCTTCGAAGACGCTGCGTTCCCGGTCGCTGCCACCCTCGGCATCGTCCGCGCGGATCACGAACGCGATGTCCCTGCGCTGACGCTCGGGCGCTGCGACATAGACCCGCGCCTTGTGGACCTGGTCGGGTGTGACCGCGAGGACCAGGGTCGTTGATGCCTGCTCGCGCGCCTGCGCATCGGTCCACATCCGCGCACCGGCAAGCCCCTCGATCGACAGGATGACCGAGCGGGGCCGGGCCTCCATGTTGCGAACGTTGATCGTATAGGCATTGCGCACTGCGCCGTCGGAGAGCTGGACCCACTGCGGGTTGCGTTCCTGGCGGATGCTGAGGTCGAGGCGCGTCCGCGCGCCCAGCGCGAACAGCAGGCCTACGCCGATCGAGGCCCAGATGAGGAAATAGCCGATCGTGCGCGGGCGCAGGAGGCGTTTGAGCGGAAGTTCGGGGGTGCCGCCATTGCCCGCGATCAACTCATCCGCGGCGGTCGAATATCCGATCAGCTTTTTGGGTCGGCCGATCCGCACCATCACCTGGTCGCAGGCGTCGATGCATAGCCCACAAGTTATGCAGCCGATCTGCGATCCATTGCGGATATCGATCCCCGTCGGGCAGACCGCGACGCACGCGTTGCAGTCGATGCAATCGCCGACGGTGGGATTGTTTTCGGGGTTGGAGGCCAGCGCAACCAGCGACGGCTGGCCGTATTGCGGCTGGGCGCCAAGATCGCCATCGGGCTGGTGGATCGCGGCGCCAGCGCGCTTGGTCCCGTGGGTGCGTGGTTCCCCGCGCCAGGCTTTGTAAGTGACGAGCAGCGATTTCTCGTCGACCATTGCCCCCTGGATGCGCGGCCACGGGCAGCCGTAGATGCAGAACTGCTCGCGCATCAGGCCACCGAGGACATACGTGGTGGCAGTCAAGACGCCGATGGTGAACCATGCCTCGTATGGGGCGCTCAGGTGCCACAGTTGACGCGCCAGCTTTGGCGCGTCGGCGAAGTAGAAGATCCACGCCCCGCCGGTCGCGACCGCGATCACCAGCCAGATCGTGTGCTTGGTCGATTTCCTGGCGATCTTGGCTGGCCCCCACGGCGCACTTTCCAGCCGAATCTGGGCGTTGCGGTCGCCTTCGACGAACCGTTCGACATGCTGGAACAAGTCGGTCCATACCGTTTGCGGGCAGGCGTATCCGCACCACGCGCGCCCGACCGCAGACGTGACGAGGAACAGGCCGATCCCGGCCATGATGAGAAGCCCGGCGACGTAATAGAACTCGTGCGGCCAGATCTCGATCGAGAACATGTAAAAGCGGCGCGCAGGCAGGTCGATGAGCACCGCCTGGTCCGGAGAATAGGGCCCACGGTTCCAGCGGAGCCACGGGGTGACATAGTAGATGATCAGCGTGACGGCCATAACCAGCCACTTGAAGCGGCGGAAAGGACCGTCGATCGCCTTGGGAAAGACCTTGCGGCGCTTCTCGAACAGGTTCTGCCCGGGGCCGGTCAGTTGGTCAGAGCTGGGCATGGCTGGGTGCCGCAGGCGGAGCCACTGTTGCGCCAGCGACCGCCGGAATATCGGGAATGTAATCCTCGCCGCCCCCAAGCGAGTGGACATAAGCAGCAAGCATCTTGATCGTCACCGAGTCGAGCCGTGTGCCCCAAGCAGGCATCACACCGTATCGGGCGTTGGTTACCGTCTGGGTCAGCGCATCGCGGTCGCCGCCAAAGAGCCATATGGCATCGGTCAGGTTGGGGGCGCCGACCGCGCGGTTGCCGGTGGCATTCGCTGCGTGGCAGACAACACAGTTCTCGGCAAAGATCGCTGCACCGCGTCGGGCGAAAACGCCGGGCTTTTCCTGACGTGCGACGACCCTGACATAGCTGACGACGTCCTGCACCTGCGCAGCATCGAGGATCCCGTCGCGTCCGAACGCAGGCATCTGCGAAATCCGCGTTTCCGTGTTCCCGGGCTGGCGGACGCCGTTCACCAGCGTCGTGTGAATCTGCTTGATGTTGCCTCCCCACAGCCAGTCGTCATCGTTGAGGTTGGGATAGCCCTTGCTCCCGGCAGCCCCGGAGCCATGACACTGGACGCAATGGACCTTGAACGCGGCGCGACCGCCCTCAATCGCCGCCTGCATCAGCCGCGAATCCGCGTTCAGCCGTTCGACCGGAATGCGCGCCATAGCAAGCTGGAGCGGCGCTTTGCGGACGCGCTCGGCCTCGGTCTCAGCTGCAAGCTGCGCATGGCTAGACCAGCCGAGTACCCCAATCGTCGCAGAATTGAGCATCGGCCAGGCCGGATAGAGCACGCAATAGACAACCGCCCAGACGATCGTCGCGAACAGCGTCCACAGCCACCAACGCGGCATCGGGGTGTCGAGTTCTTCAATCCCGTCCCATTCGTGCCCGACCGTCGGCGTTCCGGTCGGCTCGTCGATCCGCGGTTCAGCCATTGTCGTTCTCCAGGATCGAGCGGGCGGCGCGTTCGTGACCCGGGCGCGCTCCACGGCGCAAGGCCCAGCCAATCAGCACGAGGAAGGTGATCCCCATGAACAGCAGGCCCCAGCTGTCGGCGAAATGGCGCAGCGCGTCATAATTCATCGCTCGCGCTCCTGGGCGGCGGCGGCATTGGTATCGACCAGCGTGCCGAGCATCTGGAGGTAGGCGACCAATGCATCCATTTCGGTCAGTCGCGAGGCATCGCCATCGTAGTCACGAACCTGCGACTTGGGGTATCGCTTCGCCAGGGCAGCCGCATCACCAGCCGGATCCGCCTGCGCCTGAAGATCGCTCTCGGCGGCTGCAATCATAACGTTGGAATACGGAACGCCAACCCGGCGCAACGCCCGCAGCTTGTCCGCGATGCCATCGGTAGATAATTCGGTCTCGGCGAGGAAGGCGTACGTCGGCATGATCGATTCGGGCACGACCGAACGCGGGTCCTTGAGATGCTGGACATGCCATTCGTCCGAATAACGCCCGCCGACCCGGGCGAGGTCCGGCCCGGTGCGCTTCGAGCCCCACTGGAACGGGTGATCGTACATGCTTTCTGCCGCGAGGCTGTAGTGGCCGTAACGCTCCACCTCGTCGCGGAACGGGCGGATCATCTGGCTGTGGCAGGTGTAGCATCCCTCGCGCACGTAGATGTCGCGCCCGGTCTGCTCGAGCGGGGTATAGGGACGCATCCCCTCGACCTTCTCGATCGTCGAATCGATCCAGAACAACGGCGCAATCTCGACAATCCCACCGATCGCGACTGCTATGAACGCAAGGATCGCCAGCAACGTGACGTTGCGTTCGATCGTCTTGTGGCGGGCGGCAAGCTGCGATGCCATGATCGTATCCTTACTCGGCCGGAACCGCGGCGGGTATAAGTGGCCGATCCGCAGCAGGATTGAACTTGGGGCTCGACATCGGGACTTCCTCGCGCAGCCGACCGATGATCGTCATCCAAACGTTGAAGACCATGATCAACGCGCCCGATAGGTAGAGCAAGCCGCCCACCACCCGAATGGCGTAGTAGGGCTTCATCGCCGCGACAATCTCGGCAAAAGCATAGACGAGATAGCCGTCCTCTCCATATTCGCGCGCCATCAGCCCCTGGGTGATACCCGCAACCCACAGCGCGGCGGCGTAAAGCACGAGCCCCAGTGTCGCGAGCCAGAAGTGCCAGTTGACCATCCGCAGCGAATAGAGCCGCTCGCGCGCCCACAGCCGCGGGGTGAGATAGTAGATGGCGGCGAAGGTGATCATGCCATTCCAGCCCAACGCGCCAGAGTGGACGTGCCCGATGGTCCATTCGGTGTAGTGAGAGAGCGAATTGACCGCCTTGATCGATAGCATCGGACCTTCGAATGTCGCCATGCCATAGAACGCAAGCGCGAAGACCATCAGGCGGATGATCGGGTCGGTGCGGATCTTGTCCCACGCACCGTTGAGCGTCATCAGCCCATTGATCATCCCGCCCCAGCTCGGCATCCACAGCACGATCGAGAACACCATGCCCAAGGTCTGCGCCCAGTCGGGCAATGCGGTGTATAGCAGGTGATGCGGGCCCGCCCAGATGTAAAGGAAAATGAGGCTCCAGAAGTGGATGATCGAGAGCCGGTAGCTGTAGATCGGACGCTCGGCCTGCTTGGGCACGAAATAGTACATCATCGCCAGGAACGGCACAGTCAGAAAGAACGCGACTGCGTTGTGCCCGTACCACCACTGGGTCAGTGCATCCTGGACGCCAGCAAACGCGGAATAGCTCTTGGACCCCAGGAAGCTGACCGGAATCGCCAGGTTGTTCACGATGTGGAGCATCGCGATGGTGATGATGAAGCTGAGGTAGAACCAGTTGGCGACGTAGATGTGCGGCTCGGCCCGCCGCAGCAGAGTTCCTACGAACACTGCGAGATAGGCCACCCAGACGATCGTCAGCCAGAGATCGACATACCATTCGGGCTCGGCGTATTCGCGGCTCTCGGTGATCCCCATGACATACCCGGTGGCGGCCAGGACGATGAACAGTTGATAGCCCCAGAACACGAACCGGGCGAGCGCGGGAAAGGCCAGCCGCGCGCGGCACGTCCGCTGGACGACATAGAGGCTGGTGGCGATCAGCGCATTGCCGCCGAAGGCAAACACCACGCCAGAGGTATGGAGCGGCCTCAGCCGGCCGAAACTGAACCACGGCTCGAGACTGAGCGTGGGGAATACCATCTGGGTGGCGATCACTACGCCTACCAGTAAGCCGACCACCGCCCAGAACACCGTCGCCAGCACACCGAGCCGGATGAGGTCGTCGTCATAGCGGGTCACGTCGGGCATCGATGCGGGCTTAAGACCGGTCAGCACAGCGTAATCGGCTTGCGTCAGCGTAACCCACGCGACCAGCAGCGCCGCAGCACACGCAATCCCCATGTGCACTGCGAAGCCACTGTCGAGCGCCATCGCGCTGGCTGCCAGCGCCAGCATGGCCAGCAGCAGCCAGCCCCCGACCTTGATCAGATGATTTTCCATTGACGCCCCATTCTTCCAGGCCGGTCAGGGCCGTTGCGCGTAAGAATCGCTTCGAATTTCTGGCGAACTGGCGAGCACATGCATCGCTCGGCGAGGCTTAAACTCATTTATCGGCCATGTCCGTTGGAATCGCTGGTGGCTCTCGATAGAATTCGACCTGCAACCGCATCGGCCCGTCTACTTCGACATGATGGGGCGTTTCGGGCGGGATCATCGCCGGATGGTCGACCGTCACCCGCGATGGTCCGGGTGCGTCGCTGAAAAGCAGACGAACCTCCCCCTCGAGTACACGCAGCAGCCCCCAGGTTCCCGCCTTGGTGCGATGTTCGTGGCGAAATGCATCGGGCAAGCTGTTTTCGTCGAAAACGGGCGAGCTGCCGTATGGCGTGCTCACGAAGCGAGCGCCGCTCGCGGCGAGATCGCGGCAAGACCGCCTTGATGGATTTGGATGCCGGTCAACAGGCTGCTGGCTATCCGCTGGGCTGCAGCGCGGAAAAGCGTGGCGGCCTTGGCCGG
The DNA here is from genome assembly GCA_031370725.1 of Novosphingobium sp. GTDB lineage: Bacteria > Pseudomonadota > Alphaproteobacteria > Sphingomonadales > Sphingomonadaceae > Novosphingobium. The sequence goes on along the minus strand of JANMQW010000400.1, from coordinate 4,686 downwards.
CACCACCTCGTCTACAGTTTCGTTCCAAAGTCTCAGCCAGCGATCGAAATGACTTGGGTTCAGGCCCCCGATGGCGATGTGCTTGAGCATGGGATTACCTCGAAAACGTCCCGACTCCATGACCACCGAGGCCCAGAAATCCTTCATCCGGACCAAGTGTGGGGTCCAGTCGGCAACGTGCACAGCAAAGATCGGGCCGAGCAAGTCGTCCTCGCGAACCTGCACATAAAATGTCTCGACCAACCGGGAGATCAACGCATCGTCGATTCCGACGGCGTTTGCATCAGCCATTTTGCGTGTTCGGGCCTGGTCGGCATAGCTTGCCACGCTGGCAACGTTCATCGCCCTGAGACTGTTAAGATGTATGTCATATGTATTGTTTAGACGGGTTGGCGAGAAACGCAATATATTATATGCTTCTTTAATGAGATTGTCCCTCCAGACCGATTTCGCCCTGCGCACGCTCATGTTCCTTGCCGCAAAAGATGGGCATCACTCGATTGCTGCCATCTCCAGCAGCTACGGCATTTCCAAGAACCACCTGATGAAAGTTGCCCAGCGCCTCGTCGGCGAAGGCTTCGTGAAAAGCGTGCTCGGAAGAGGCGGCGGCCTCATGCTTGCCCGACCGGCTGACGAGATCAATGTCGGTTCGGTGGTGCGCGTGATGGAAGACATGGGCAACTTCGTGGAATGCTTCGACGCAGCGAAAAACCAGTGCGCTGCCACACCCGTCTGTGGGTTGCGGCATGCCTTGGCAGGAAGTCTAGAAGCGTTCTTGGCGCATCTCGATGGGTTCACCGTCGCACACTTGATCGGCAACGCAGACAAATTCAGAGCTGCGCTCGAAGAGCAACCGATGCATCGTTAAAGGTCGAAGTGAATGGCACCGCCAGACGGCGTCAAGGCAATTCTAATTTCTAACTGGTAGTCGCCGGACCCGGCCGCTGGGAAAAGCGGGTCGGGATAAGCAGCTTCCTGAAAGTGATCCCGACCGATCGTCCGATCGGGTTGATGATATCCGCCTGGTAGCTGAGCGGCACCATGCCAGACTGGTCGCGCACGCCCGCTTCGCGTCAAAGACATTGCTAATCTCAAGTCGGATCGAAGTGCCGCTCAGCCACGGGAGTTTGAGCGCCATCCCGATATCCTCGCCCGGATTGTTGAACAGGCGCAGGTCGAACGTCGCCAGCGGCGCGAAATGGAGGTTGCCATTGGCCCCGCCGGTCACGCTCGTCGCAATCCGGTAACTGGCGGAAAATCGGGCGCCAAAACCCTCGTTGAAATAGCCTGCCTGCGCCGCAACGGTATGGCGCGGGCGGCCGCCGCCGACCCCGCCATTGGCTGCGTCGCCGCGGTGCTAACGACAACCATGCCCCTTCAGGCAAATTCTTTCCAGCGGTCGCTAACCGGCACAAACGGCTTTAACGGGGCCATTGAGGGCCAACTTGTAGGACCTGTTGCAAGCGATTCCATAGGTGGTGGGGGCGCGGGGGCTGTGTTCACCTTCCAAGTCAGCAACGCGCGAGCGGATCTACTGTTCGGGGCAATCGCTGGGGAGCAATTGTAAGGGCGGCGTCTGGCGCGGAACCGTGCGCGGTCATTTCGACGCTTTAAAAGCCCAAGCGCCAACAGGAAGATGGTGGGCGGTGACGGGCTCGAACCGCCGACCCTCTCGGTGTAAACGAGATGCTCTACCAACTGAGCTAACCGCCCCCGGTATATCCGGGCCGGGGCCACCTACACCAGCGGATCGCGCTAGACCAGCCGCTCCGCGTCGCGCCCCAGCTCGGCGAAATAGCGCGCGATGGCTTCGGCGGCGCGATCGGTCAGCGCGAGGAAGGCGCGGCGGCGGTCAGTCTCGTCCTCGACCCGTTCGAGCAGCCCGGCTTCTGTCAGCAGCGCGATCCAGCGCAGCGCGGTGGTCGGCGGCACCCCGCTGGCGATGCACAGGCTGGTGACCGAGACACGCTTGTGCTCGGCGCGCGCGGCGGCCAGATCGAGCAGCATGTCCCACGCCGGATCGGCGAACAGCTCGCCATCGAAGAACCGCCCCCGCAACTGGCGCTGGCGGATGATCCGGCGGATCAGCCGCGGATCGGGCAGCGCCGGACGCGGGGCGCGGACCAGCCGCTCCGAGCCATCATCGGCGGGCGCGCCGGCGAACGAGATCGCCGGGCTGGCGAGCCGCAGGCCATCCGTGGCCTCGATCGGAGCACCCATCCGGTCGAGCCGCTCGGCGAGCAGGCCGACCTGCTCGGTCAGCCGCAGCAGGGTGAGCCGGTCGTCCTCGGTCAGCTCGCGCACCCGCCCGCGCGGCATGCTTGCGAGCACCCGCCCGAGCGCGATCACGCGTTCGGCGCGGGTCGGATCGACCAGCACTTGCGCGCCCGACTGGTCGAGACACCCGAACACGTCGTCGAGCGCGGCAAGGCTGGTGGAAACGACCAGTTGCGCGCCCGCGTGCGCGGCACGAATGTCGATCCGGGCGAGCGCGGCCAGCGTCGCCCCGTCGATCACCGGGGCATCGATCAGCACGACCTCGCCCAGCGGGCGCGCCTCGTCACTGTGTAGCGCCGCCATGGTGCCGCCGTGGGTGAGCCTGAACCCCGCCGCGACCGCATCCTCGGCCATCTCGTCGCGCAACCGGGTCCGGTCGGCATAGATCGCGATTGCAAGCGGCAGATGCCCGGCCTGGTAAACCGGGGCATTGTCGTGAACCGAACCGAACCGTGCGAGTGCCTGAACCATGCCGCCGAACCCCCGAATCGAGAAGCGAACAGGAGTAGAACAGAACGGGCCTAAGTCAACAACGCTTGCAGCTTTAGGGGACGATCTCGATCGCGGTGCCATCACCAACCAGGCCCCACAGTTCCTCGATCTCGGCGTCGGCCAACGCGATGCAGCCGTCGGTCCAGTCGCCGGAGACGCGACCGGCGGGCCACCAATTGGGCTGGCCATGGATAAAGATGTCCCCGCCCGGCAAGCGGCCCTGCGCACGGGCGTAGGCGCGGTCTTGCGCGTTCGGGTACGAGATGTGGAGCGACAGGTGGTAGGCGCTGCCCGGGTTGCCGTAGTCGAGCATATAGCGGCCTTCGGGCGTCCGCTCGTCGCCCTGAAAGCGTTTGTGGCCAATGGGTTGGTCGCCAAACTGGATATCGGTGTAGGTGCGGATTACCTTCCCGCGCTCGTCGATGAGCGACAACCGGCGTGCGGCCTTTTCGACCCGGACCAGTGCCACGGCGGAATCTGCCTCGGCGGCACGGGCCGGTTGCGGGCTCGGCCACCAGAAAAGCGCGCAAAATGCCAAAGCCACCGCCAGGGCGGCGTAAAGGACGGGGCGCACTCGGCGCATTTCAATCCATGAACGGGTCACGCACCAGTATCGTATCCTCGCGTTCGGGCGACGTCGAGACCAATGCCACCGGCGTCTCGATCAGTTCCTGTACGCGCTGGATGTACTTGATCGCCTGCGCCGGAAGTTCCGCCCACGAACGCGCGCCCGCGGTCGTCTCGCGCCAGCCGTCCATCTCCTCGTAGATCGGCTCGACCGCGGCCTGATCGGCGGAGTGACTGGGCAAGTAGTCGAGGATCTTGCCGCGCAGGCGATACCCGGTGCAGATTCGGACCACGTCGAACCCGTCGAGCACGTCGAGCTTGGTCAGCGCGATCCCAGTCACGCCGCTGATCGCGCACGATTGCCGCACGAGCACTGCATCGAACCAGCCGCAGCGCCGCTTGCGCCCCGTAACGGTGCCGAATTCGTGCCCGCGTTCGCCCAGCTTCTGGCCGGTGGACCCGTCAGGTCCATCTGGGCCCAGCTCGGTCGGGAACGGGCCGCTGCCGACGCGGGTGGTATAGGCCTTGACGATCCCCAACACGAACCCGGTGGCGTTGGGCCCCAGCCCCGACCCAGCCGCCGCGCTGCCGCTGACGGTGTTTGACGAAGTGACGAACGGGTAGGTCCCGTGGTCGACATCGAGCATTACCCCCTGCGCGCCCTCGAACAGCACGCGCGCGCCGGCCTTGCGCACCTTTTTGAGCCGTTTCCACACCGGCTGGGCGTATTGCAGCACCGACGGCGCGATCTCGCGTAGCTCTTCGAGCAGCGCGGCGCGGTCCACTGGCGGCTGGCCGAACCCGGCGCGCAGGGCATCGTGGTGCGCGCACAATCGGTCGAGCTGGGGATCGAGCGCGTCGAGGTGCGCCAGATCGCACACTCGGATCGCGCGGCGGCCGACCTTGTCCTCATAAGCCGGGCCGATCCCGCGCCCGGTGGTCCCGATCTTGCCCGATCCTGCGGCCTCTTCGCGCAGGCCGTCGAGGTCGCGGTGCAAGGGGAGGATCAGCGCGCAGTTGTCGGCGATCGCGAAGTTCTCGGCGTTGATCACCACTCCCTGGCCCTCGAGCTTGGCAATCTCCTCGCGCAAGTGCCACGGATCGAGCACCACCCCGTTGCCGATGATGCTCAGCGTGCCGGTGACGATGCCGCTGGGCAACAGGCTGAGCTTGTAGGTCTGGTTGCCCACCACCAGCGTGTGCCCGGCGTTGTGCCCGCCCTGAAAGCGGACGACCGCGTCGGCGCGGCTGGCGAGCCAGTCGACGATCTTGCCTTTGCCCTCGTCGCCCCACTGGGCGCCGATCACGGTGACGTTGGCCATGTCGCAGCACCCTCTTGCACAAACGCGC
>JANMQW010000320.1:0-11870 GCA_031370725.1 Novosphingobium sp. | reverse complement strand
AACGATGTTCGACGGCGGAAAGAAAGGCCCCAACGGGCGCAATTTGGGTCTCGAACGGTGGACCATCGATCCTGTTTCGCGCACTGTCGCGCGGCAAACCATCGATGCAGCCCCGCAGGAATTCCCGCGTCCCGACGAACGGTTTTTCGCCCGCGACTATCGCTACACCTGGTCGCTGGCGCTGCCCGAAACCGAAGATCCCGGCTTCGTTTCGGACACCCGCCTGTTCGCCCACGACTTGCAAACCGGTGCCAAACAGACCCGCGATTTCGGCGCGGGGCGCTATCCGGGCGAGTTCGTTTTCGTTCCGCGAGACGCGCACGCTGCAGAGGGCGACGGCTGGCTGATTGGGCTGGTGATCGATGCGGCACACGAGGCGACCGAGCTGGTGATCCTCGACACTTCCGACTTCACCGGCACCCCCGTCGCCACAGTCCACTTGCCTCACCGCATCCCGCCAGGGTTCCACGGCAACTGGATTCCCGCCTGACACCCAACAGGCTTGGAAATTAGGAGAGGTCGGGGCTAGGGCGACCGCCATGTCGCCCCCCCGCTTCGCTTTCACCATCTTCGCCACCGATGGCGCCGCGCGCACCGGCGCCATCGCGATGCGGCGCGGGACCATCCGCACCCCCGCGTTCATGCCCGTCGGCACCGCTGCGACCGTCAAGGCGATGAAGCCCGAAGCGGTGCGCGCGGCCGGTGCCGACATCATCCTGGGCAACACCTACCACCTGATGCTGCGCCCTGGGGCGGAACGGGTCGCGCGGCTGGGCGGATTGCACAAATTCATGAATTGGGATCGCCCGATCCTCACCGACAGTGGCGGCTATCAGGTGATGAGTCTGTCCGCGCTGCGCAAGATCACCGAAGAAGGGGTGACTTTCGCCAGCCATCTCGATGGCAGCCGCCACATGCTCAGCCCCGAACGCTCGATGGAAATCCAGCGCCTGCTCGGCTCGGACATCGTCATGGCGTTCGACGAGTGTCCAAAAGCCGACCGCCCGCGTGACGAGATCGCGCGATCGATGGAGCTGTCGATGCGCTGGGCACAGCGCAGCCGGGACACGTTCGATGCAGGGGGCGAGCATGCCGAAGTGTCGGCCTTGTTCGGCATCCAGCAGGGCGCGCTTGACGAACGCCTGCGCCGCCAAAGCGCCGATGCGCTGAGCGCGATCGGCTTCGATGGCTATGCGATCGGTGGGCTGGCGGTGGGCGAGGGACAAGAAGCGATGTTCGCCACGCTCGATTTCGCCGCACCCATGCTCCCCGCCACCGCCCCGCGCTATCTGATGGGGGTGGGCAAGCCCGACGACCTGGTGGGCGCGGTGGCGCGCGGGATCGACATGTTCGATTGCGTGCTGCCGACGCGTTCGGGGCGCAACGGGCAGGCGTTCACCTGGGCCGGGCCGCTCAACATGCGCAACGCTAAACACGCCGAGGATACCGCGCCGCTCGATCAGCGTTGCGCCTGCCCGGTGTGCGCGGATTATTCGCGCGCCTATCTGCATCACCTCCACAAATCGGGCGAAATGCTTGGTGCCATGCTGACAACCGAGCACAACCTGTGGTTCTACCAGGCACTGATGGAGGCGATGCGCGAGGCGATCGGCGAGGCGCGGTTCGCTGCGTTCGCAAGCGATTTCGACCGCAGTTACAACGCCAAGTCCCGCGCATCCTGAGCCTGTCGAAGGGCCCGCGCGACGCGAGGTCCGGCGCGGGTACTTCGACTGGCTCAAGATAAGCGGCGTTTGTGAGTGGGGCCGCCTTCCACCCCCTAGCCGCCGTCACAAACCGTCGTTACATGGGCCGCCACGAATCCCCCCGCGCGGGGGGCCAGAACAGAAAGTGGCGCGCTTCATGGATATCCCGCTCGGCCTGACCTTCGATGACGTCCTGCTGCGTCCGGCCGAAAGCGATGTCCTGCCGACCCGCGCCAATGTCTCCACTCAGCTTACCCGCGGGATTGCGCTCAACATCCCGGTGCTGTCGAGCGCAATGGACACCGTAACCGAGGCCGACATGGCAATCGTGATGGCCCAGATGGGCGGGATTGGCGTGCTCCACCGCAACCTCACGATTGAGGAACAGGTCGCAGCGGTACGCGCGGTCAAGCGGTTCGAGAGCGGAATGGTGGTCAACCCGATCACGATCCACCCCGACGCCACGCTGGGCGATGCGCAGGCGGTGATGGCAGTGAACAAGATCAGCGGGATCCCGGTGGTCGAGGCATCGGGCAAGCTGGTCGGGATCATCACCAACCGCGACGTGCGATTTACCTCCAATCCGGCACAGAAGATCAGCGAGTTGATGACCAGCGAGAACCTCGCCACCGTTCGCCCCGGGGTCAGTCAGGAAGAAGCCCAGCGGCTGTTCCACCAGCGCCGCATCGAAAAACTCCTGGTAGTCGACGACGAGTTCCGCTGCGTCGGGCTGATCACCGTCAAGGATATGGAAAAGGCGGTGAACTATCCTGATTCGACCAAGGATGCGGGCGGGCGGCTGCGGGTCGCCGCGGCGACGACGGTCGGCGACAAGGGCTTCGAGCGCACCGCCGCGTTGCTTGAGGCCGAGTGCGACGTGATCATCATCGACACGGCCCACGGGCACAACAAAGACGTCGCGCGTGCGGTTGAACGGGTCAAGCGGTTGTCCAATTCGGCGCAGGTCATCGCCGGTAACGTCGCCACCGCCGAAGCCACCCGCGCGTTGATCGATGCCGGGGCGGACGGGATCAAGGTCGGGATCGGTCCTGGCTCGATCTGCACCACGCGGATCGTTGCCGGGGTTGGCGTGCCGCAGCTCACCGCGGTGATGGAAAGCGCCGCCGAAGCCGCCAAGCACGGCGTCCCGGTGAGCGCTGACGGGGGCCTGCGCAGCTCGGGCGACGCAGCCAAGGCCTTGGCCGCAGGTGCCAGCAGCGTCATGATCGGATCGATGCTCGCGGGAACAGCCGAGGCACCCGGTGAGACGTTCCTGTTTCAGGGGCGTTCCTACAAAAGCTATCGCGGGATGGGTTCGGTCGGCGCAATGGGCCGCGGCTCGGCCGACCGCTATTTCCAGGGTGAAATCAAGGATGAGCTGAAGCTGGTTCCCGAGGGGATCGAAGGCCAGGTCTCATACAAGGGCCCGGCGCGCGATGTGCTTCACCAGCTGGTCGGCGGGATCAAGGCAGCGATGGGCTACACCGGCTCGGCCACGCTCGAAGATTTGCGCGCGCGCGCCAAGTTCATCCGCATCACCGGCGCAGGCTTGAACGAAAGCCACGTTCACGACGTGACGATCACGCGTGAAGCGCCGAACTACCAGTCGAGATGACCCCCGCAGCTCGCGTCCAAGGCGCGATAGACCTGTTGGATGCAATCCTCACTGCGGCGAAAAGCGGGGGCGCTTCGGCGGACCGGGTCGCCTCGGAATGGTTCCGCGCCCGGCGCTATGCGGGCGGTGGCGATCGCCGCGCGATCCGCGAACTGGCGTGGCGCGCGATCCGGGCCTGTGGCGAGGCACCCGAGAGCGGGCGCGCAGCGATGCTGCTGGTCGCGAAAACCGACGATCAACTCGCCGCGCTGTTCGATGGATCGTCGCTCCACGCGCCCGTGCCGCTGACCGAAGGCGAGGCCGTCGCCAAGCCCGGTATCGCTCCGCCGTGGTTGATCGGTGCACTCAAGGCTTCAGAGGTCCCAGGCCTCGAATTTGCCGCGCTGCTTGAACGCGCGCCGCTCGATATTCGCGCCAACCGGCTCAAGACCTCGCGCGAGGCCTTGCTTGGATCACTTCCAGTGACGGGTGAGCCGATCGCCGCGCCCGATGGCGTGCGCTTTCCGGCGGGCACCTCCGCCGAAACCTGGCCACAGTTCGCGGATGGATTGTTCGAGGTTCAGGACGGCGGCAGTCAGCTCGCTTGCGCCGCACTCCGCGTTCAGCCGGGGGAAGCGGTGGTTGATCTGTGCGCGGGGGCAGGGGGCAAGACCCTGGCGCTCGCCGCAGCGCTCGACAACCGCGGAACTTTGCTCGCCTGCGATACCGACCGCACCCGCCTCCAGCGCCTCCCGCCCCGCGCCGAGCGGGCCGGGGCAATGGTCGAGACGCGGCTGCTCAATCCGGGCAAGGAACTCGAAACCCTGGCCGACTGGCACGAGCGGGCGGACGCAGTGCTGGTCGATGCGCCGTGCTCGGGCACTGGTACCTGGCGGCGCAATCCCGAAACGCGGTGGCGTTTGCAGCCCGCCGACATCAAGCGCCACGCCGCGCTGCAAACCCGCCTGCTCGATCTCGCTGCAGCGCTGGTCAGGCCGGGCGGGCGGATCGGTTATGTCGTGTGCTCGCTGCTCGATGCCGAGGGGGCAGACCAAGCCGCTGCGTTCCTCACCCGCCATCCCGGCTGGCGTGCAGCGGACGTTAACCCCGGCGCGGGTAGGTCGCGGGGAACGGGACACCGGCTCACGCCGTTCCACGATGGTACTGACGGGTTTTTCTTCACTGTTCTCCAACGGCTGTGATAGCTTTATCCGTCATGACGCGAGATTTGCGATGACCGGCGGTCAGCCAGTGCTGGCCAGCCGCCCGATGGAGTTGCTGATGCGCTATTATCCCGCTGCTTTGGCCCTGTCTGCGCTGGTTGCCGTGACCGCGAGTGTAAGTCACGGGGCCGCGCCGGATAGCGAAGATTCCCGAGCCCGCGCGCTGCTGGCCGAAGGGCGGACTATCCTGGCGCAGGGCAAGGCGAGCCAGGCCGCTGACGCGTTCGAGGCGGCGCTGGCGGTCGATCCGGCCTATATCGCAGCCTATCTGGCGCTGGGCGATTCGGCGCGCGCCGAGGGGCTTCAGGGCAAGGCAATCCATTATTACCGCGAAGCGCTCGAACGCGATCCCGATAACGTCGTCGCGCTTTCGGGCGAAGGCGGGGCGATGGTCGAGAAAGGCGCGGTCGAAAAGGCTCGCAAGAATCTGACGCGGATCGAAGGGCTATGCGGGAAAAGCTGCGATAGCGCGCAGCAACTCGCTGCGATGATTGCACGCGGTCCGATGGCACGGGTAATTTCGGCCGAGGCGGTGCAGGCCAAGCCGGTGATCACCTCGAACTAAAGCTCAAATCAGCGCCCGGAATTCATCCAGCACGGCGCGATAAACGCGGCGCTTGAACGGTACAATCATCTCGGGCAGCGCCTCGGGATCGAGCCATTTCCACTCGAAGAATTCCGCCGGATCGTGCGCATCCAGCCGCACATCGGCGTCCGCACCGGTAAACCGCATCAGCACCCAGTGCTGGCGCTGGCCACGGTATTTGCCGCCCCACAGCTTGCCCAGCAGATCGTCGGGCAAGTCGTAGAGCAGTTCCTCGCGGGTCTCGGCGATGATCGTGGCGTGATGCTCGCCGACCCCGGTTTCCTCGCCCAGTTCGCGGAACGCGGCGGCGTGGAGCTCTTCGCCTTTATCGATCCCGCCCTGCGGCATCTGCCAGCGATCACCCTCTTTTGCGTCAATCCGCTGGCCGACGAAGACCTTGCCCTCGCCGTTGACCAGCATGATCCCCACGCACGGGCGATAGGGCAGGGCAGCCAGATCGACGCTCATACTGTTCCGAGCATTAGCCGCATTGCAGCAAAAATCCGCTGCATGTCGTCCTGCGCGGATGGCAGCGCCTTGCGCAGCGTGGTGAAGCCGTGGATCGAGCCCTGCATCTCCATGAACATCACGTCGGACCCGGCCAGGATCAGCTGCGCGCCGTAAGCCCGGCCGCTGTCGCGGATCGGGTCGAGCGAGGCGGTGACCAGCACCGTCGGCGGCATCTTGGCGTGGTCGCCGTGGATCGGAAAGGCGCGAACATTGCCCGCCTCGGCCGCATAACTCTCTCCGAACCACTGCATCGACTTTTCGGTGAGCAGATGGCCTTCGGCAAAATCGATCATCGAGGCATGATCGGACTTTTCGTCGCTGAGCGGATAGATTGGCACTTGCAGCACAACTGGCGTCGCCGCAGGGTGGTCGGCGAGAGCCTGGGTCATTACGATCGCCAGGTTACCCCCGGCACTGTCTCCGATTGGAATCAGCCCGGTGACCGAGCGGGCGAGTTCGGCTGGGCTGCCAGCCACCCAGCGCGTCGCCGCCTCGCAATCGTCGGGCGCGGCGGGGAAGGTGTGTTCGGGCGCCAGGCGATAATGGACCGCGATCACCGGCATATCCATTTCCGCTGCAATTTCGGTGCACAGCGCGTGGTGCGTTTCGAGATCGCCGATGGTGAAGCCGCCGCCGTGGTAGAACATGATCGCCGGGCCGGGTTCACGCGTTTCGCGCACGTCATAGAACCGCAGTGGAATTTCGCCTGCTGGTCCTGGGCAGGTCAGGTCGCGGATCACCGCCAGCGGGCGCGGGTCGAGTTCACCCACCGGGATCATCGCCAAATATGCCGCGCGCGCCTCGGCCAGCGGCATTTCATGCATCTGCGGGCCTTCGGCCGAATTGAGGAAATCAAGGATACCGCGCACATCCGGGCGGGTATAATGGCCAGTTTGGATCGGGGTTGCGTCGTTCACAGGGCACCTCGTATGTTCGTTCAGCGCTGGTCTAGGTCGCGAATCGCAACTTGACTAGCATCGGCCGGGGGATTCCCCTGGCTGGCGTATTGCGCAGGGGAGAGTTTTTCTTCTTTGTGCGTATAGGGTGAGGGGCATAAGCGCCGCGCACACACCTCCCGGCACTCGACCGGGTCGCGCCGACCGAGGTATTGATGGCTACAGCATTTGCAAACCAGACCGACGCGCAGATCCAGCGTCCGGCCGATGATTTATCACCCGATTCGGTGGTGGTGCGTTTTGCCGGTGACAGCGGCGACGGAATGCAGCTGACCGGCGGTCAGTTCACCCTGTCGACCGCGCTATCGGGCAACGATCTGGCGACCTTCCCCGATTTCCCCGCTGAAATCCGCGCGCCGCAGGGCACGCTGTTCGGGGTTTCGGCGTTCCAGATCAATTTCGGCTCGACCGATATCGAGACCGCGGGCGACGCGCCCGACGTGCTGGTGGCGATGAACCCGGCAGCGCTGGCGACCAATGTCGATGCGCTCAAGCCCGGCGGTCTGATCATCGTCGATACCGGTGAGTTCACAAAGCGCAACCTCGACAAGGCCAAGTACGCGACCAGTCCGATCGACGACGGCAGTCTCGCAAAATGGCAGGTGCTGGCGTTCGATATAAGCGCGCTGACGCTCGAATCGGTCAAACCGTTCGGTCTGGGCACCAAGGACGCGCTGCGCTGCAAGAACATGTGGACGCTGGGGCTGGCGTTGTGGATGTTCGATCGTGATCGCGCTCCGCTGATCGATTGGCTCAAGGCCAAGTTCGCCAAGCAGCCGGTGTTGGCCGATGCCAACGTCACCGCGCTCAATGCCGGCCACGCCTATGGCGAAACCGCCGAACTGGCGGGGCCGCTCAAGCAGTATCACATCACTCCGGTCGATAGCGCGCCGGGGCTGTATCGTACGGTTACCGGGGCCGAGGCGATCAGCCTGGGGCTCGTCGCAGGCGCGCAACTGGCGGGTCTGCCGATGTTCTTCGGCGGCTATCCGATCACGCCCGCTTCGGCGATCCTCCATCATCTGGTGCGGCTCAAAGAGTTCGGCATCACCACCTTCCAGGCCGAGGACGAGATCGCCGCGATCTGCGCGGCGATCGGCGCATCTTATGCCGGGCAACTGGGGGTGACGTCGTCGTCGGGTCCCGGGATCGCGCTCAAGGGCGAGGCGATGGGGCTGGCGATCATGACCGAACTTCCGCTGATCATCGTCAATTCGCAGCGCGGCGGGCCCTCAACCGGACTTCCCACCAAGACTGAGCAATCCGACCTATATCAAGCGATTTATGGACGAAATGGCGATGCGCCGCTGCCGGTTGTCGCAGCGCGCTCGCCTTCGGACGCGTTCGAGTGTGCGATCGAGGCGTGCCGCATCGCCACGCAGTTCATGACCCCGGTCATGCTCCTGACCGACGGCTACATCGCCAACGCCGCCGAGCCGTGGATGGTGCCCGACGTCTCGACGTTCGCTCCGTTTCCAGTGGCGTTCCTTGAAGAGAAGAATGGCGAGGAAGGCGAACTGCTGCCGTTCGCCCGCGACGAAAAGCTGGCGCGGCCATGGATCAAGCCGGGCACACCGGGGCTGATGCACCGCATCGGCGGGATCGAAAAAAATCCCGGCACCGGCAACATCGACTATTCGCCCAGCGCGCACCAGACAATGACCGACCTGCGCAAGGCCAAGATCGACGGAGTGGCAAAGTCCACACCGCCGCAGGAGGTTACGCTGGGCGAGGCGTCGGGCCATCTGGCTGTGGTCGGCTGGGGCAGCACCTTCGGCCCGATCCATCAGGCAGTGCGGCGGATGCGGCGCAAGGGCTTCAACGTCTCGCACATCCACGTCCGCCACGTATGGCCACTGCCGGAAAATCTGGGTCCGTTGCTAAAGGCTTACGAGAACATTCTCGTGCCCGAGATGAATACCGGCCAGTTCAAGACCGTGTTGCGCGACCAGTTCCTGGTCGATGCCAAACCGCTGACCAAGACCAGTGGCCAGCCCTTCACCATCGCCGAAATCGAAGCCGCGATCGGAAAGTTCTTCGACACCATCCCCGGCAATGAGGGCGGCGAAGTCGATGCCGATTCGACGCAACTGCCCAGCATCAAGGCGGCAAACCCATGAACGACATGACCCCTATCAAGCTCCAGACCACGCTCAAGGACTGGGAGACCGATCAGGAGGTCCGCTGGTGCCCCGGGTGCGGGGACTATGCGATCCTCAAGGCGGTGCAGCGCACGTTGCCCGAGCTTGGCGCGGACCCGGCGAACACCGTGTTCGTCAGCGGGATCGGCTGTTCGAGCCGGTTTCCGTATTACGTCGAAAGCTATGGCTTCCATACCATCCACGGCCGCGCTCCGGCGTTTGCGACCGGGATCAAGCTGGCCAATCCGCAGCTCGACGTCTGGCTGGTGACCGGCGATGGCGACGGGATGTCGATCGGCGGCAACCACACGATGCACTTGTTGAGGCGCAATCTCGATTGCCAGATCATGCTGTTCAATAACGAGATCTACGGCCTCACCAAGGGCCAGGCTTCGCCCACCAGCCGCCTTGGCACGACCTCGCCCTCGACCCCAATGGGTTCGGTCGACCGCCCCGCCAGCCCATGCGCGTTCGCGCTGGGCAGCGGCGCGCGGTTCGTTGCGCGCGGGTTCGATGTATCGAAGAACCTGCCCGAAGTGCTCAAAGCCGCGTATTACCACAAGGGCGCGGCGTTCATCGAGATTTTCCAGAACTGCATCGTCTACAACAAGGACGTGTTCGACGATTTCGCTGCGCCCAAGGGTGCCGAGGGCCGTCAGCTCTGGCTCCGCAATGGCGAGCCGATGCTGTTCGGATCCGAGAAATCGGGCGGCGTCCGCGGGATCGCGCTCGATTCCGAAAAGTTGACGTTGAAGGTCGTCGAGGTCGTCGATGGCGACTGGAAGGCGGCGGGAGTGATCGTCCACGACGTCACCAACCGCTCTGTCGCGCACATGCTGGTCGAACTGCCGTTCGGCCCATTCCCGATGGCGCTCGGCGTGATCTACGACGATCCCCGCCAGACCTTCGAGGTCGCGGTCCACGAACAGAACGCGGCCGCGAGCGTGGGAAAAACCGCCAACCTGGCGGCTCTGCTCGCCAAGGGCCAGACCTGGACCGTTGGCGAGCCTGTACACGACCCGATGTGATGGTTAGCCAGCGATAGCTTCCGCACTCTTGTCCGCCACCGCTTTGGCCGGGCGATAGAGCAGCGCGGAGGCGGCGAAGGCCCAGCCGGCTCCGCCGAGCCAGCCGGCGATTACGTCGCTGGGGTAGTGGACGCCCAGCCACACGCGGCTGAATGCGATGAGCCCGGTCAGCAACATCGCCGCAAAGACGATTGTCGCGCGCACCGACTGTCGCGCACTGAGCGCTGCAAAGGCCAGCGCGATGGCGATGTAAACCACCGCCGAATTGAAGCTATGGCCGCTGGGAAAGCTCGATCCGCCGGCTTCGGTGAGGTGGCTGACGAGTTCGGGCCGTGGCCGTCCGACCAGCGCCTTGATTGCCGAATTGACCGCCCAGCCGCTCATGATGGTCAAAGCCAGCAACATCGCCTCGCGGCGCAGGCGAAGGAACAGCAACGCGACCAGCGCACCGATCGCCACGATATGGCGCAGCAGCACCCCGCCCAGCGCGGTGTAATCGCGCACCGCCTCGCTCAACCATGGTGCGCCGCGTGGGTGGAGATCGATCCCGGTGCGCCACAAACGCAATCCCGCGGCGTCGAACTCTGCCGACTGCCCGCGCAGAACTATAGCTACCACCAGTGCAAAACCGACCCAGCAAACTGCGCTGGCCAGCAGGGCGCGGCCGGGGTCGATCCGCCAGCCGCGCGCGGGAATCGTGACGTTCTCGGACGGCAGGCCGGGCTCGGTTTTGTCGGGGGAATCCATGCCGAAGAAAATCCTTGTCGCATCGCGACGTTCCGCGTGCTTGACGGTTAGCGCGGCGGCGGGAAGAGCGCCAGCCGATGCCCAAGGATTCGCCTCTGCCTGCCCCGATCGCAGCTCCGATAATTGTCTGGCTGCGGCGCGACCTGCGCTTGGCCGATCAGCCCGCGTTCCACGCTGCGGCGGCGGGCGGGGCGCCGGTGGTCCCGGTCTATGTGCTCGACGACGAGGGTGCCGGTTCGCGCGCGCTGGGCGGAGCCTCGCGCTGGTGGCTGCATCACAGCCTGACCGCGCTGGACAAGGATTTGCGCAGCGCCGGTTCGCGTCTGATCTTGCGTCGGGGTCCGGTGGCGCGAGAGCTGGTGGGGGTGGCAAAGGAGATCGCCGCGCGCGAGGTCCACGCGCTCGCCCACCACGAATCGTGGTGGCGCAAGGCCGAGGCGGAGGTCGCCGGAATGCTCGACCTGCATCTCCACGATGGCAACTATCTCGGCCGGCCTGGCACGCTGCTGACTGGCGGCGGCACCCCGTACCGGATGTTCACCCCGTTCTGGCGCGCGCTTGAGCAGGAAATGCCCCCGCCCGAGCCACTGCCCGCGCCGAATCTTGTGGCACCCGCCAAGTGGCCCTGGGGCGATGCGCTGGAGGAGTGGAACTTGCTTCCGCACAAGCCCGACTGGGCGCGCGGCTTGCACCAGGCGTGGCGTGTGGGAGAGGCGGCGGCGCACGACCAGCTCGGCGATTTCCTCCACCGCGTCGGCGACTACGAAACCGCGCGCAACCTGCCTTCGATCGACGGCTCGTCGCGCCTCTCGCCGCATTTGCATTGGGGCGAACTCTCGCCGCGCCAGGTGTGGCATGCGCTCGACGGCCGCCGCGGCATCGGGGCGCAATGCTTTCGCCGCGAACTGGGCTGGCGCGATTTCGCGCAAGGGCTGATCGCGCAATTCCCCGATTATGGCGAGCACAGCTTCCGCGAAGAATACCGCCGCCTGGCGTGGCGCGATCCGCAGGGCGAGGCGGCAGCGGATCTGGTGGCGTGGCAACAGGGCCGCACCGGCTATCCCATCGTCGATGCGGGAATGCGGCAGTTGTGGGCCACCGGGTGGATGCACAACCGGGTACGGATGATCGGCGCCTCGTTCCTGATCAAGCATCTGCTGATCGACTGGCGCCACGGCGAACGCTGGTTCTGGGATACGCTGGTCGATGCCGATTATGCCAGCAACGCGGTAAACTGGCAGTGGGTTTCGGGCAGCGGGGTCGATGCCAGCCTGTTCAGTCGGATCATGGCGCCGCTGGTCCAGTCGCCCAAGTTCGACGCGGCGGGCTATATCCGCGAATGGGTGCCGGAGCTGGCCGGGCTGTCGGACGCGGACATCCAC
>JANMQW010000312.1:0-5619 GCA_031370725.1 Novosphingobium sp. | reverse complement strand
CCGGTGCGGCTCAATTTCTATTCCGTTCCCGAACTCGAACGCGTGGTGACCCGCGCCGCGGCGCTGCTCGGGCAGGGCCTCGATGCCGAGGGCGCGCGCGAGATTGCGCGCCGCGCGCGGGGGACGCCGCGGGTCGCGGGGCGGTTGCTGCGACGGGTGCGCGATTTCGCGCATGTCGCGGGCGACGGGCTGGTGACGCGCGCCATCGCCGATGCCGCGCTGACCCGGCTCGAGGTCGATGCGCTGGGGCTGGATGCGATGGACCGGCGTTATCTGACGATGATCGCCGACATCAACAAAGGCGGCCCGGTTGGGGTCGAAACGCTCGCCGCTGGCCTCAGCGAACCGCGCGACACGATCGAGGATGTGATCGAACCCTATCTGATCCAGCTCGGCCTGGTCGCCCGCACCGCGCGCGGGCGCTGCCTCAACGATCGGGCTTGGGCGCACCTTGGGCTGAGCCCCCCTACTGGCAACCAGACCGGGCTGTTCGATTCGCCCGGCACCGGTGAAGCGCCCGATTGAAGGCTCTTTGGCGCCGGCTGCGTTGGGAAACCCGTTAGTTTCGGTTTCATAACGGGACACCCGGCCGGCCTTGCGCAAGAATTCCGCCTTTTCCGACGCTCCGGGCGCCTCGGGCACGGTTAACGCGATTGCTACCGCTGCTGCGCTACTCCCTAGTTGCAGGCATCGGGGCTCGTTAGCTGGTTAACGTCCGGCGCATTGGCCCCATCGTCGAGCAAGAGAGAGCACGGACGATGTCGATTCGGATGGCCCTGGCCAAATTGAGCGCGCTTGCCGCGACCGGCGCAATGGTCGGTGGCGGCGCGGTGCATGTTGCCGAGCCGAGCGCCAAGGACAAAGGCTACGTCAAGCACCTCAAGCAGGCAAACCAGAAGCCGATCCAGCGCACGGTGATCGCCCGCGCCCAGCCGCGCACCGTCAAGCGGATGCGCAAGATCGTCCGCACCGAGACCACCCGGATTTGCGCCCCGCAACAAGATGCGCTGATGGCGGTTCCGCTGCCTGCGCCGCTTCTGCCGCAGATCCCTTCGGGCGGCAGCGGCGGTACCGTAGTGATTGGCGGGGGCCCGATCGGCGGGTTCGGCGGTGGCGGGTTCTTTGGCGGGTTCTTCGGCGGCGGCAGCGGGGGTGGCGGCGGCAGCGTCGTGGTGTCCTCGACCAGCACCGGCTCGACCTCGACCTCTGGCGGCGGCAGTTCAACCTCGGGGGGCAGCACCTCGTCGTCGGGGGGCAGCACTTCAACCGGGGGCAGTTCTACCAGCACTTCGTCGGGCGGGATCACCAGCTCGACCACCACCGGTGGCGTTTCGACTTCCACCGGCGGGGTGAGCACCTCGACCTCGACCTCGTCGGGCAACGTTTCGACCTCGTCGGGCAACGTCTCGACCTCGTCGGGCGCTGTCTCGACCTCATCGGGGGCTGTCTCGACTTCTTCCGGCAACGTCTCGACGTCCTCGGGGAATGTCTCGACGTCCTCGGGCAACGTTTCGACCAGTTCGGGCGACATCAGCAGCTCGACTTCGTCCTCAAGCTCGACGAGTTCGTCCACTTCGAGTTCGACCAGCACAAGCTCCAGCTCCAGCAGCGGGGGAAGCACCGGCGGTAGCAGCGGCGGACCCCCGGTCGATGTCCCCGAGCCGGGCATGCTGATCCTGTTCGGGGCGGCAGCGGCGGCGCTTGTCGCGCGCCAGCGTTACGGCGCGCGGGCGGCTTTCACGATTGCGCGTTCGCCTGGCTGAGTGCCGCTGGCTCCGCCAAAAAAAAAGGGCGGTCGTGCGGGGCCGCCCTTTTTGTTTGGGTCGGCTCAGGATTGGTGGCCGCTACGCCATAGCGTCCACAGCGTGGCCAGTCCGACTCCGAGCCAGATCACGTTGAGCACGGTTGAGGGAACCGCCCCGTGCCACGCGCTGTTGACCACCAACCCCGCGGCTCCCGCGACGTTCATTGACTGAAACATGCGCGAGCGGCCTTCGAGTTTGCCCCGCGAAACAAGGATGTATGAGCCCAAAATCAGGGCAGCACCAATCCAGCCAGCGGCTTCGACCAGCAAGGTCGTCAAGCTCAACCTGCCACCAGTGCGTGCGCCCGGACGGGGAAGGTGCCCATGCCCACGATCGCGGGGGGAACCGCGCTGAAGCGGAACCCGGCGTCGGGCAGTTGGTCCAGCCGGGTCATATGCTCGCAGATCGGGATGTCGGCGGCGAGCAGGATGGAGTGCACCGGTCGGCTGCGGATGCGGGTGTCGTCGATGTTATGCGAATCGATCCCGACCAGCGCGACGCCTAACGCCGCCAGCAGTTCGGCCGCCGCCTGGGTGAGGAAAGGGTGAGCCTCGAAATAGGCCTCGCTGCGCCAGTGCCGGTCCCATCCGGTGTGGACCAGCACCGCCCTGCCCGCCAGATCAAGTCCGGCGAAAGCCGAGGCATCGACCGCAAGTCCTTGGGCGAACGGTTGGCGCACCACCACCGCGGGCAAATTGCTGAGCTGGGCAAGGTCGAGTTGAGAAAGGTCGTGCCCGGTTTCGTGGCGATGGAACGGCGCGTCGAGATAGGTGCCGGTATTGGCCACCATGTCGATCCTGCCGATTTGGAAGGTGCTGCCGTCGTCATAGTTTGCGGCCGAGGCCTCGCGCGACCAGTAATCGCAGATGGCCGGGCCGGGCAGGCCCTTGAAGGTGACCATGCCGTCCTCGATCACGTGGCTGAGATCGACGAAACGCTGGCGCGGGAGCGATACATTGGGGTCGGACATCGACCCGGCTTAGCGGGGAAACATGGTCCCCGCCAAGCCGGTCCGCCCGATTAAGCCGCCAGCTTCCTCAGCACATAATGCAGGATCCCGCCATTGAGGAAATACTCAAGCTCGTTGGCGGTATCGATCCGGCAGAGCGCAGTGAAGGTGAAGTGGGTGCCGTCGGGCCGGGTAACGTCCACCCGCACGTCCTGGCGCGGCTTCAATCCCGCCACGCCGTGGATCGTGAACGAATCGTCCCCGGTCAGACCTAGCGAATCGCGCGTGTCACCGCCCATGAACTGGAGCGGCAGGACGCCCATCCCGACCAGGTTGGAGCGGTGGATGCGTTCGAAGCTTTCGACGATCACCGAGCGCACGCCAAGCAGGTTGGTGCCCTTGGCCGCCCAATCGCGCGAACTGCCGGTGCCGTATTCCTTGCCGCCGACGATGACCATCGGTGTGCCCTGCGCCTTGTAGGCTTGCGCGACGTCGTAGATCGGCATGACCTCCCCATTGAAGCGGCTCATCCCGCCTTCGATCCCGGGGACCATCTCGTTCTTGATGCGGATGTTGGCGAACGTGCCACGCATCATCACGTCGTGGTGGCCGCGGCGGCTGCCGTAAGAGTTGAAATCGGCCTTGGCGACCTGATGCTCCATGAGCCACGCGCCCGCCGGGCTATCGACCTTGATCGATCCCGCCGGGCTGATGTGATCGGTGGTGATCGAATCGCCCAGGATCGCCAGCGGTTTGGCATCGATGATGTCGTTGACCGCCTCGGGGGTCATGCTCATGCCCTCGAAGTAGGGCGGGTTGGCCACGTAAGTGCTGCCGGCGCGCCACTGGTAGGTTTCGCTGCCGGTGACGTCGATCGCCTGCCAGTGGCTGTCGCCCTTGTAGACATCGGCATAGCGCGCCTGAAACATCGGACGGTCGATCGAGCTGGCCATCAGCGCGGCAACTTCGGCGTTGGTTGGCCAGATGTCCTTGAGATACACGTCGTGGCCGTCGGTCGCCTGGCCGATCGGGGTAGTGGTGAAGTCCTCGGTCACCGTGCCTTTCAGTGCATAGGCGACCACCAACGGCGGGCTGGCGAGGAAGTTGGCGCGCACGTCGGGCGAAACCCGGCCTTCGAAGTTGCGGTTGCCCGAAAGCACCGAGGCCGCAACGATGTCATTACCGTTGATCGCGTTGCTGATCGGTTCGGCCAGCGGACCCGAGTTGCCGATGCAGGTGGTGCAGCCATAGCCGACCAGATTGAACCCGATCGCATCAAGGTGTGATTGCAGCCCGGCCTTGATCAGATAGTCGGTGACGACCTGCGATCCGGGCGCGAGGCTGGTCTTGACCCACGGCTTGGGCTTGAGGCCAAGCTCGTTGGCCTTCTTGGCGACCAGACCCGCCGCCACCAGCACGCCGGGATTGGAGGTGTTGGTGCAGCTGGTGATCGCGGCGATCACAACGTCGCCATCGCCGATGTCGTGATCCTTGCCCTCGACCGCCACGCGCTTGAAGCCGCTGTGATTGTAAACCTTAGCGAGATCGTCGTTGAACACGTTGTCGACGTTGGTGAGATCGACCTTGTCCTGCGGGCGCTTGGGTCCGGCGAGCGAAGGCACGACGGATGCCATATCGAGTTCGAGGGTATCGGTGAAGATCGGCTCGGGCCCGTCGGGATCGAGCCAGAAGCCCTGTACCTTGGCATAAGCCTCGATCAAGGCGATCTGCTCTTCCTCGCGGCCCGTCAGGCGCATGTAGTCGAGCGTCTTGTCGTCGATCCCGAAGAAGCCGCAGGTTGCGCCGTATTCGGGCGCCATGTTGGCCATCGTCGCGCGGTCGGCGAGGCTGAGGTGGGCAAGACCCGGTCCATAATATTCGACGAACCGGCCGACGACGCCCTTGGCGCGCAGCATCTGGGTGGCGGTCAGCACCAGATCGGTCGCGGTGACGCCCTCGCCCAGCTTGCCGGTCAGCTTGAGGCCGACGACTTCGGGGATTAGCATCGACACGGGCTGGCCAAGCATCGCGGCCTCGGCCTCGATCCCGCCGACGCCCCAGCCGAGCACGCCCAGCCCATTGATCATCGTGGTGTGGCTGTCGGTGCCGACGCACGTGTCGGGATACGCGACGTCCTGGCCGTTCTGGTCTTTGCTGACCCACACGGTCTGGGCGATGTTCTCAAGGTTGATCTGGTGGCAGATGCCGGTGCCGGGGGGCACCGCGTAGAAGTTGTCGAGGCTTTTCGAACCCCACTTGAGGAAATCGTAGCGTTCGCCATTACGCTCGTATTCGATCTCGACGTTCTGCTCGAACGCCTTGGGGTGGCCGAACTCGTCGACCATCACCGAGTGGTCGATTACCAGGTGAACGGGGACCAGCGGGTTGATCTTAGAGGTATCACCGCCAAGCTTGGCGATCGCATCGCGCATCGCGGCCAGATCGACCACGCACGGCACGCCGGTGAAATCCTGAAGCAGGACGCGCGCCGGGCGATACTGGATCTCGGCCCCGGTGACCGGGTTCGCCTGCCAATCGACCAGCGCCTTCACGTCGTCCCTGGAGACGGTAAAGCCGTCGTCCTCGAACCGCAGCATGTTTTCGAGCAGGACTTTCAAGCTGAACGGCAGCCGGCTGATGTCGCCGTATTCCTCCGCGGCGCGGGCGAGGCTGTAATAGCCGTATTCGCGGCTGCCGACTTTGAGCGTGCGGCGCGCGCCAAGCGAGTCCTGTCCGACCTGAGTCATGTGTGCAAATCCCTCCTGCTGGATGAACCGGCGGGCGCGCCCAACCCCGTCCGGAGAGTGTGCGAAGGCGATGCGCGTTTCGGTTTGCGAGGTCAAGAGATCAGGTTTCGGTTGATCC
>JANMQW010000274.1:0-5584 GCA_031370725.1 Novosphingobium sp. | reverse complement strand
CCCACCGCATGGGGGTGCGCGACTACACCATCGTCGATATTCCGATGTCGAACGTCGCGCAGACGCACTTCTTGTCGCGCGCGCTCGGCGCAGACCAGGTCAGCGTAACGGGAGAGGATCGCTGCGCGATACGCGTCGTCGGGCCGAGTTTCGTCGAACGATGCGAGGAACGGTTCGACGTCGTACTCAACGTCGATTCCCTTTCTGAAATGGACCCAGCGGTCGCTGCCGGCTACGTCGCGTTTGCACGCAAGAGCGCTTCCACGCTGGTCTCGATCAACCGCGAATGGGCCGATCAGCCGCGGATCGCCGAACTGGTGAAGGAAGCGCCGGTGCTGCGATTGCCTTACTGGATGCGCGACGGCTACGTCGAGGAGATCGTGCATGTCCGCCCGTAAGCCAGACGGCTGATTACCCACCCCCACCCCGCAGCACCCCCTCCACCGCCTCGCCGATCTGGGCGACGCTGAACGGCTTGGGGAGGAAGTGCATGTTGGGGATGTCGATCTCGCGGCGGAGGTGTTCCTCGGCATAGCCGGACATGAACAGGAACGGGAGGTCAGGGCGCAGGGCGCGGATCGCGCGGGCCATCGCGGGGCCGTCCATCACCGGCATGACCACGTCGCTGACCACCACATCGAATGCCTCGCCCGCCTGAACCCGCTCAAGCCCTTCCTCGCCATCGCGCGCCGCAGTCACGGTGAACCCGGCGCGAACCAGCGCGCGTTCGGCAACGATGCGGACGGTGTCTTCGTCTTCGACCAGCAGGATGTGCCCGCCACCGCTCCATGCGGCGGGGGCGGATCGCGCCGGGGCTTCGACAGGCTCGGCCTGAGCGGAGCTGGGTTCATGGACGGGCAGATAGATCGAAAACGTCGTTCCGCTGTGGGGCGATGGGGCCATTTCGCTTTCGGCGAAGATGAACCCGCCCGATTGCTTGACGATGCCATAGACGGTGGACAAGCCGAGGCCCGTTCCTTTGCCGAGTTCCTTGGTGGTAAAGAACGGTTCGAAGATCTTGCCGAGGTTTTCGGGCGGGATGCCGCTGCCGGTGTCGGAGACGATCAGCGCGGTGTAATCGGCCACGGGCAGGACATCGCTCTTCATCTTGCGGACCTGCGCGGCGGTGACGCGGCGGGTGTTGAGTTTGAGCGTGCCAGCGCCGTCGCCGCCGCCTTTGCCGGTTTGGCCCATCATGGCATCGCGGGCGTTGACCGCGAGGTTGACGATGACCTGTTCGAGCTGGGTCTTGTCCGCCCGAACAGCCCCAAGGTCGCGATCGTGATCGAGCGCCAGCGCGATGCGTTCCCCCAAAAGACGTTTCAGCATCTGGCTGACGTCGGAGACCACATCGGGAAGCTGGAGAACTTGCGGGCGCAGGGTCTGCTGGCGCGAGAACGCGAGGAGCTGGCGGGTGAGGCTGGCGGCGCGGTTGGAATTGGCGCGGATCTGCTGGATATCGTCGTAGTCGCTGTCGCCGGGGGTGTGGCGCAGCAGCATCAGATCGCAAAAGCCGATGATCGCGGTGAGCACGTTGTTGAAATCGTGCGCGACCCCGCCCGCGAGTTGACCCACGGCCTGCATCTTGGTCGCCTGCGCGATCTGGCGCTTGAGCCGGGTTTCCTCGGACGAATCCTTGAGGCTGAGCAGAACCGAGCCCTCGCCCAGCCCGCGGACCCCCGCGATGCTCAGCGTTACCGGCTCTTCGGGGCTGCTGCGCAAGCGGATTGCCATGTCTCCGGCGGACGGCGAGCCTTGCGCATAGCGGCGAACCGCATCGGCCAGCGCGCCCTTGTCCTCGCGAATCACCAGATCGCTGGGATAGGGCGGTGCAATCCGGTCTTCGTGCCCGGCGGCGCGCAGGAATGCCTCGTTGGCGAACAGGAAGCGACCGTCGCGTTCGCACATCGCCAGCCCCAGCGGTAGGCGGCTGAGTAGGGCTTCGATCTGGGGGATACCCGCCTGGCTCTCGCCCTCACCCACTCCGCTTTCAAGCAGGATCATCGCGGCGGGATTTTTGGCAGGATCGGCGGGAACGCCCCCGTCGGGATCGAACAGCGGCAGGTGGACGAGGCGCAGCGCAGGACCTTTGCGGCCTTCGCGGGCGAAGTAGATCCGGTCCTGCTCGTCGCTCCGCAAATGCACCACGAACTGGCCGCCGGTCACGCTGGCCGCGGCATCACCGGTGGCGCGCTGGACGAACGAGGTGTTCGCGGCAAGGATTGCGCCGTCGGGGGCGACGATCGCGGCTTGCAGCCCCGCCTCGCCCAGCATTTTGCCGAGCTTGCCGGAAATGGCGCGCGCGGCTTCGGCGGCAGCGTCGCTGCGGGTTACCGGGGTTACGGTCCAGATCAGGAAATCCTCCCCGCGACCGCTGCGGCGGATATCCGCACGCCAGCGCTGCTCGCCGCCCTCCAATCCATCAGCGGCGGCGCTGCCATCGCGCCAGGCTGCTCGTGCCGCGCGGTCGAGCCGTTCGATTGCGCTGGGGTCAAGGGTGAGGCGCGGCGGGGCAGAAGCGACCCCGAACCATTCCTGATGGCGGGTGTTGGCGCAGACTAGCCGCCCGGCGCGATCAGTCACCGCGACCGCGGCATCGGGACGCTCGATCGCGGCCTGGGTCACCGACCAGTCGGGCTGGGCAAACTCGGCGACCGGTGCAGCCACGCGGGTGCGGATCAGAATGCGGCCAAGCCCGCCCAGCGCGAACACCCCTCCGGCATAGGCGGCGGCAACCAGCGGCTGGCCCGAAACGAACCAGACCAGCGCCGCCGAACCCAGCAAAGCTCCGCCCAGCAGCGCCCAATCGCCCGCAGGCGCAGGAGAATCTCCCGGGTCCACAGCCAGCGCCTGGGTCAACCGGCCGCCTCGCGCGCCAAACGCCGCGCGGCCAAGCGCATCCGGCGGCGGCGGCCCACCCACCAGCGCCAGAAAAAGCCGCTCAAGACATAGCCGAGCGAGGCAAGGACCGAGGCGATCACCAGCATCCCGAGCGCGGCATCCAGCCCCGCTCCGGTCAGCAACTGAAGCAAGTGCCCGGTCTCGCCAATCTGGCTTGTCGGAAAGGACTGCATCGTCTCACCGAGCGGCTGGATCCCGGTCATCGCGTCGACGTGGAGCAAAAACTCGCCGATCCGATAGGCGAGCGCCAGGAGTGCAAGGTAGATTACCGGAAAACCGATAAACGTCGCGGCCAGCGCCGACGGGATATTGGCGCGGATGAACACCGCTAAAAACGCCGCGACGACGAAGTGCGCGAGCGGGATCATCACCCCCACGAACAACCCCAGCGCCACCCCGCGCGGCACCGAACGGCGGGTAAAGCGCCACAATTCAGAGCGCAGCAGGCGGTGCGCGAAGGGCTTGAGCCAGCGATTGCGCTCCAGACTCTCCCGCGTCGGGATGGAGCGCGAGAGCCAGGCGGTCCATCCGCTCATCGCCCGCCCGTCCCGGCCCGCGTCTGTGCCCTGCGGCGGCGCGAGACGACCCAGCCACGCCAGCCGAAGCTGGCCACGAGATAGCCCACAGCGGCCGCAACAACTGCGACCACGACCAGCCCGAGGGCAAGGACTTTGCCCTCCGAGGTGAGCCACTGGATTCCGCTCCACAAGTCCGTAATCTGCAACAGGTGATCGATCGGGCCGCCAGCCACGGCTGCGTCGATCCGCAGCAGCCAGGCGCCGACTTGGTACGATGCGGCCCAGATGAACGGCGTGGTGAAGGGGTTGGTGACGAACGTCGTCAGCGCCGCCACCGGAACGTTGGCGCGCAC
The DNA here is from genome assembly GCA_031370725.1 of Novosphingobium sp. Lineage (GTDB taxonomy): Bacteria > Pseudomonadota > Alphaproteobacteria > Sphingomonadales > Sphingomonadaceae > Novosphingobium. Next base: position 1,812 of record JANMQW010000274.1, on the reverse strand, counting down.
CGGGAAGCTGAGGATCGCGGCGAAGATGATCTGCGCGACGGGCAGGAGTATCCCCACGAGCAGCCCCAGCGCCACCCCACGCGGGACCGAGCGACGCGTGAAGCGCCACAACTGACTTTCGAGCACGCGCGCCGGGATCCACCGGCTCCGCGCCATCTGCTCACGCGTCGGCATCGCGCGCCTGGCCCAGGTGGCGAAACGGGCAATCGGAGTGGTCATCCGTTTTCACGCATGATCCGCGCCTTGTCGCGCTGCCAATCGCGGTCCTTGGACGTCTGGCGCTTGTCCGCAGCGTTCTTGCCCTTGGCAAGCGCGAGCTCGACCTTGGCCCGCCCGCGACCGTTAAAATAGACCGACAGCGGGACCAGCGTCATCCCTTTGCGCTCGACCGCGCCGTGGAACTTGGCGATCTCGCGCTCGTGCAACAGCAGCTTGCGCGGGCGCTTGGGGACGTGGTTGTGGCGGTTGCCGTGGCTGAATTCGGGCACATTGGAATTGACCAGCCAGACCTGGCCATTCTTCACCTCGGCATACGATTCGGCGATCGAACCCTCGCCAAAGCGGAGGCTCTTTACCTCGGTCCCGGTGAGCATGATCCCCGCCTCGTAAACGTCCTCGATAAAATACTCATACCGAGCGCGCCGGTTCTCGGCGACGATCTTGACCTTATCGAAGGCTGGGGGTTTGGGACGGGCCATGGTGGGGCTCATGTAGGATCGATGGTCGGCAAATGGAATCAATAACCGGCAGCACCCGACCGTTTCAGATCAACCCAGCGTGCGCCAGCGCTGCATCCACCGCCTTGCGCGCCGCTTCGTTGCACGGGGTTAGCGGCAGACGCAGGTCTTCGGTGATCCAGTCGTGAACCCGGGTCAGCGCGTACTTGACCGGGCCGGGGCTGGCGTCTTCGAACATCGCATAATGCAGCGGATAGAGAAGGTCGTTGAGTTCGCGCGCCTTGACCAGATCGTTATCGGCGCAGGCCTGCTGAAATTCCGCACACAATTTGGGGGCTACGTTGGCGGTGACCGAGATGCAGCCGACCCCGCCCGCGGCATTAAACGGCAGCGCCAGCTCGTCGTCTCCCGAAAGCTGGCAGAATTTGCCTTCAATCCCCATCCGGTGGTCGGTCACTCGGCTGAGATCGCCGCTGGCGTCCTTGATTCCGACGATCCTGTCGGGAAAGCGATTGACCAGTTCGCACACCGTCTCGGGCAGCAGATCGGTCACCGTGCGCCCCGGCACGTTGTAGAGCACGATCGGCAGCGCACTGTTTTCCGCGAGGAAACTGAAATGCGCGATCAGTCCGGCCTGGCTCGGGCGGTTGTAATAGGGTGCGACACACAGTGCGGCGGTGGCGCCGGTCTTGCGCGAAAAGTTCATGTGCAGCCGCGCGTTCATCGTGTCGTTCGATCCACACCCGGCGATGATCGGCACCCGCCCCGCCGCCTGCTCGACACAAACTTCGATCACCCGGTGGTGCTCGGCATTGGAGAGCGTCGAGGCCTCGCCGGTGGTCCCACACGGCACCAGCGCCTTCGATCCGTTGTCGAGCTGCCAGTCGACCAGGCGGCGAAACGCCTTTTCGTCGAACGCCCCGTCGCGAAACGGGGTGACTAGAGCCGGTATCGAGCCGGAAAACATGGACAGGACTCCCCGAATTGGCCAGAATCTCATCACGCAGTGCCGCTTTGCACTGCGTCGAATTCGAACCGGGCTTATTCAGCGCCTGATAAGGAACCTCAGCGCAGGATGTCCAGCATGGTCAAGCACAGCATCGCCTTCACCCTGTTCGCCGCCGCCGGGTTGCTG
>JANMQW010000253.1:0-4763 GCA_031370725.1 Novosphingobium sp. | reverse complement strand
TCGATTTCACGCCCTCGCCCGCGGTGACCGTCTCCGCCACCGCGTTCGACAATCGCGTCCGCAACGCGATCGCCAATGTCACCATCGCCCGCAACTTGCGCGAACGCCGAAACGTCGATGCCGTCCATGCCCGCGGGCTGGAACTGGGCGCGCAGTGGCGCTGGGGAACATTGGCGTTCGACGGCTCGCTGGCGCTGACCGATTCCCAGGTCGAAGCGAGCGGGACCAGCGCCGCGCTCAACGGCAAACGCCCCGCGCAGACGCCGAAAATTGCCGCCAGCAGCACGCTGTCATGGGCGCCGACGCCAGGCTGGCTACTCGCCACCACGCTGCGCCGCGCCGGTCGCCAGTTCGAGGACGATCTCGAAACCGACGTTCTCCCCGCCACCACCACGCTCGATGGTTTCGCTCGCATCCCCCTCGCGCACGGCTTGTCGCTGGTCCTGCGCGGTGAAAACCTCACCGGCGAACGCATCGTCACGCGCAACCAGGCCGGCTCGATCGACCTGGGCGTCCCGCGCACGCTGTGGGCGGGGATAAGGGTGGGGGGTTAACGTCCTGGAGTGAGGCGTTCCAGGGCAGGCTGGTGCGGTCGAGAAGACTCGAACTTCCACGGGCTTTCGCCCACAACGACCTCAACGTTGCGCGTCTACCAGTTCCGCCACGACCGCACATCGAGAGGGTGGAAACCCAGCCCCCGGTAGGTAGGAGCGGGCCCTTAGCAAAGGGGTTGTGAGCTAGCAACCGTAGTTTGCGGACGGGCCCGGTGGGACCCGGCCAGCTTACGGCTTCCAGCCGATCTCGGCGACTTTGGCGGAGCGGGGGACGTCGGTCACGGCTTCGTTGATCGTCACGCTTTCGCCCGGAGCGAGCGCCGATTTGGGGGCGCGGACCTCCCAAGTGTAGACGATCCGGTCGCGTCCGTCGCGCAGCACGATCAGGATCGACGGGACTTTGTGAGTGGTTTGGCCGACGTTGGTTACCGTCCCGCTCGCCCCGAAGAATTCGGTGCCGTTGGGCAGCGTCCGGCGGTCCTGACGTTCGGGCGGGAACTCGAGCACCAGGTCGGGCTCGGCGGCGCCGAACGTGGGCCGCGCGACCGGCACCCAAGCGGGCAGGCCCCACACGCTGACTGCACCGATCAGCGCCGCGACCAGCAGCGCAAACGCAACCGCGGCGACGGTCCACAGTTTGGCCGGATTGCGGCGCGGCCGGAACGGCGGCTCGTGCGCAAAGCTTGAGGGCGAATCCTGGTAGACCACGTCGACCCGGTCGCGCGCCGTATCGGCGAATGCAGGCACTTCAGCGGGGGATGGCGTGGGCTCGCGCCAGGATTCGACGGGTTCCGGCTCGGCAACGGGTTCCGCCAAAGGTTGGCTTGGAGGACGCGGATCGAATTGGGTGGCCTGCCGGTCGAGCGGCTCGGCCTGCTCGACCGAAGGCGGGGGGGCTTCGACGGGCGGCGGCGGTGGCACCGGCGCAGGTCGTTCCAAGACAGGCCCGTCCTGGAACCAACTGTGGCGGCACTTGGCGCAGCGCACCGTTCGCCCATCGACGCCGATTGCGCTGTCGGGCACGACATAGCGCGTCGCGCAGGCGGGACAGGCGATGATCACGCGGACAGGTTAAGCACGTGGCAGCGAGCGCGGGCAAGGGGCGGATGTCCAAGCGAGTGCGCCGATGGCCTTTTTTCCACATCGATTGCTGTTATAGGGCGGCTAACCAAGCCCGAGCGGCGCCTGCGCCATAAAGTCAGATTACGCCGCCATGCCCTCTCGTTTCGCCTGCACCCCACGCCGATGACCGAACCCGAGGCGGAAATCGTCCGGTTCGACAACGTCGGGCTGCGCTATGGCACCGACAAGGAAGTGCTCACCGACGTTTCTTTCACGCTGTTTCCCGGCACGTTCTATTTCCTCACCGGGGCGAGCGGCGCGGGCAAGACCTCGCTGCTCAAGCTGCTTTATCTTGCGCAGCGCCCGTCGCGCGGAAAGATCAGCATGTTCGGGACCGACGCGATCACCTTGCCGCGCGAGCGCCTGCCCGGCTTTCGCCGCCGCCTCGGGGTGGTGTTCCAGGATTTCCGCTTGATCCCGCACCTTTCCGCATTCGACAACGTTGCGCTGCCGCTGCGCGTGGCCGGGGTGGAAGAGGACGATCTGCGCAAGCCGGTCGCTGACATGCTCGAATGGGTCGGGTTGGGCGACCGCAGTCATGCCCGCCCCGCGACGCTATCGGGCGGAGAGCAGCAGCGCGTGGCAATCGCCCGCGCGGTGATTGGCCGACCCGACATGCTCGTCGCCGACGAGCCGACCGGCAACGTCGATCCCGACATGGCGGTCAAGCTGCTGCGGCTGTTCGAGGCGCTCAACCGGCTGGGGACGACGGTGGTGGTCGCCACCCATGATGTCCACCTGCTGCGCAAGGTGCCTGATTCGCTGATCATGCGGCTCGATCGCGGGCGGCTGTCCGATCCGACGGGTGCGTTGCGCTATCCCCCCCGCCGCGCCGGAATACCCGCGCGATGAGCGCGCCGCCCGCACTTCCACGCGCAATCGTTGCCCGCCTGCGCACCGTCGGCGCGGCGATTACCGGCGGTTCAGAGACCCAGCTGGTGCCGCAGACGCGCCTTTCGGGGCCGATGCCGTGGGTGATCGCGATCATGGTGCTGCTGACCGCGATCGCGGCGGCGGCGGGCCTGGCGCTGGGCAATCTGGCGAGCCAGGCCAGCGCCGATCTTTCGGGTGGGATCACCGTGCAGGTGGTCAACGCCGCCCCCGGTGCGCGCGCACGCCAGGCCAACGATGCGCTGGCGGCGCTACGCGAGTCCCCCGGCGTGGCCCAGGTTCGCCTGGTGCCCGCCGCCGAAGTCGATGCGCTGCTCGAACCCTGGCTGGGCAAGCGGGTGGCCAGCGCCAACGACGAATCGGTGGCCGACGCGCTGCCGGTGCCCGCGCTGATCGACGTGCGGCTGGCAGGTGCGGCGGACGGCGCGGCAGTCAATCGGATTCGTGCGCGCCTGGCCAAAGTCGCCCCCGATGCGCGGGTCGATGCGCAGGCCGGCTGGCTCGAACCGGTGTTTGCCGCGATCGGCGCATTGCGCTGGCTGGCGGTGGCGCTGATCGCGCTGCTCGCGCTGACCACGATTGCCGCGGTGCTGCTGGCCGCGCGGACCGCGCTCGACAGCCACCGCGGGACGATCGAGATTGTCCACATGCTCGGCGGAACCGACGCCCAGATCGCGCGCGTGTTCCAGCGCAGCATCGCCATCGACGCTGGCGCTGGGGGCGCGCTGGGGTTGGCGCTGGCGGTGGCGGTAATTCTTGCGCTCGCTCGCCGTTTCGACGCGCTGGGATCGGGGCTGGCCGGCGGCGCGGAGCTAGGCTGGGGCGACTGGCTGCTGCTCGCGCTGGTTCCCCTGGCGGGCGTGGCGCTGGCGACGGTGACCGCGCGCGCGGCGGTGCTGCGCGCGCTGCGGCGGATGCTGTAGGGCAGCAACGATGATTCGCCGTTTTGCCTCGTTCGTCGTTATCGCCTGGGCGCTCGGGTTCGTGTGGTTTGCCGCAATCCCGCCGCAGCCGATTGACGCCGGGCGCAGCGATGCCGCGGTCGTCCTCACCGGCGGGGACGGGCGCATACAGCGTTCGCTCGAAGTTCTGGCTCGCGGCTGGGTCAAGCAGGTGTTGGTTGCAGGCGTCGACAGCGAGGTTCGCCCGCGGGAATTCGCGGTCGAATACGAGGTAACTGGAAAGACAATGGCGTGCTGCATCACGCTCGATAAAATCTCGGTCGATACCCGCACCAACGCGCGCGAGGCAGCCGCGTGGATTTCCGCCAACAAAGTCCATTCGGTGCGTCTGATCACCAGCGACTGGCACATGCGTCGCGCCGCGTGGGAACTCGGCAATGCCGCGCCCGACGTCGAAATCGCGCGCGATGCAGTGCGGACCAAACCCAGCTTCCGCATCCTGTTCATCGAATATCACAAGCTGATCGCTCGCAGGATCTCGCATGTCTTCGGGTTCTGATGTGCCAGTCCGCGCGTTCGACACCATCCGCTCGCTCGATGTGGTCCGCAGCGCGATCTTTTACGTCGTGTTCTACGTGGGCAGCATTCCCTATGTGGTCAGCGCAGCGGTGATGATGCCGATTGCCCAGCGGCCATTCGTGCGGATCATCGTCGGCTGGTCGGAGTGGCACCGTTTTTGCGCGCGCTGGCTGCTGGGGATTCGGGTGCGGGTGGAAGGGGTCATCCCCACCGGCCCGGTGATCATCGCGTTGCGCCACGAAAGCTTCTTCGAGGCGATCGACCTGCCGTGCCTGCTCGACGATCCGGTGATCGTCGCCAAGGAAGAACTGATGAACATCCCGCTGTGGGGGATGGCGGCCAAACGCTGGGGGCTGATCACGGTGCGCCGTGCTGATGGCGCCAAGGCGTTGCGGGCGATGGTCGTCGAAGCCAGGGAACGAACAGCGCAGGGCCGCCCGTTGGCGATTTTTCCCGAAGGCACGCGTACCCCGTTCGGGCAAGCGGGCGAACTTCAATCGGGCTTTGCCGCGCTTTACAAGCTGCTCGGTTTTCCGGTGGTGCCCGTCGCAGTAAACAGCGGGCCGCTGTACCATCGCTGGTTCAAGCGGCCCGGAACGGTGATCTACCGCTTCTGCGAGCCGATTCCGTCCGGGCTCAAACGCGGCGAAATCGAGGCGCGGGTGGGTGAAGCGATCACCGGGTTCAATCGGGAGGCCTAACCCCCGTGATCCGC
>JANMQW010000245.1:0-4257 GCA_031370725.1 Novosphingobium sp. | reverse complement strand
ACGGAGCAGCTCGCGCGCCTCGTCGTCGGTCTTGGCCGAGGTGGTCACGATGATGTCCATCCCCCGCACCTTGTCGATCTGGTCATAGCTGATCTCGGGGAACACGATCTGCTCCTTGAGACCCATCGCATAGTTGCCGCGTCCGTCGAACGACTTGGGGTTGAGCCCCCTGAAATCGCGGATGCGGGGCATTGCGACGGTAATCAGACGATCGAGGAACTCGTACATCCGCTCACGCCGCATGGTTACCTTGCAACCGATCGCCATGCCTTCGCGCAGCTTGAACTGGGCGACAGACTTCTTGGCGATCGTCACGACCGGCTTCTGCCCGGCGATCAGACCCATTTCGGTGGCCGCGATGGTCACCTTCTTCTTGTCCTGGGTGCCCTCGCCCACGCCCATGTTGAGCGTGACCTTGGAAATCTTGGGGACTTCCATCGCGTTCTTGTAGCCGAACTTTTCGGTCATCGCCTTGACGATTTCCGTGTCATACTTCGTCCGCATCCGCGGCACGTACTTATCAGCCATCGATCGTCTCCCCGCTCTTGACCGCGACGCGCAGTTTCTTGCCGTCCTTGGTCTCGAAACGGACTCGTGTGGGCTTGCCGTCCTTGGGATCGGCAAGTCCAACCTTGGAAATGTGCATCGGCGCCGGGATCCGGTCGATCCCACCCTGCGGATTCGCCTGGGTCGGCTTGCGATGGCGTGCGGCGACATTGACGCCTTCGACCAGCACTTTGCCGTCCTTGGGCATCACTTGAAGAACGGTGCCGCTGCGGCCCTTGTCCTTGCCCGAACGGATGACGACGCTGTCACCCTTCTTGATTTTGGCAGCGCCCATCACAGCACCTCCGGCGCGAGCGAAATGATCTTCATGAAGCCCTTGCCGCGCAGTTCGCGCACCACCGGGCCAAAGATACGGGTGCCGATCGGCTCCTCGTTCTTGTTGATCAGCACGGCTGCATTGGTGTCGAACCGGATCACGCTGCCATCGGCGCGGCGGACATCCTTGCGGGTGCGCACGATCACCGCGCGGTGAACATCGCCCTTCTTGACGCGAGCGCGCGGCTGCGCCTCCTTGACGGAGACGACGATGACGTCGCCGACGCCGGCCACGCGCCGCTTCGATCCGCCCAGCACCTTGATGCACTGGACGCGCTTGGCGCCGCTGTTATCCGCGACGTCGAGCTGGGACTGCATCTGGATCATCGATCCGCTTCCTTCTCAACGGCTTGCCGGGAGATCCCGGTAGTTCCAAAATTGTTAAGCCCCGTAGGGGACCCTAAAATCAAACGTCAGCTTCGACTGCGGCGGCCTTGCCGGCCAGCACGCGATCGACGACCTTCCACGTCTTCAGCTTGGAAATCGGCGCGGTCTCTTCAATCCGCACCGTCTCACCGGCCTTGAACGCATTGTCTTCATCGTGCGCGTGGTACTTCTTCGAGCGGCGGATGATCTTCCCGTAAAGGGCATGCTTCACCTTGCGCTCAACTTTGACCACCACGGTCTTGTCGGGCTTGTCGGAAACCACAGTCCCGACGAGGATGCGTTTGGGCATCGTGCTTTCCTTATACCTTGGCCGGAACGCCCGAAGCCGATCGGCTCCGTTCGGTCTGGAGCGTCTTGATGCGAGCGATGTCGCGGCGCACTTCCTTGATCCGCGCCGGACGCTCGAGCTGGTTGGTCGCGGCCTGGAAACGCAAGTTGAAAGCCTCGCGCTTCAGCTCATGGAGCTGTTCTGAGAGCTGGTCTGCGGTCTTGGTCCGCATATCGTCGAAAGTGGCCGAAGTTTTCCCAGGCATCATTCGCCTCCCAGATGCGAAGTGTCACCGAGGCGGGCGACCACCTTGACCTTGATCGGCAGCTTCATCGCCGCGCGGCTGAACGCCTCTGCCGCGAGCGGCCCGGCAACGCCGTCGAGCTCGAACAGAATGCGGCCCGGCTTGACCCGTGCTGCCCAGTATTCGACCGCACCCTTGCCCTTGCCCTGACGGACTTCGGCGGGCTTCTTCGAAACCGGAACATCGGGGAAGATGCGGATCCACAAACGCCCCTGGCGCTTGATGTGACGCGTGATTGCACGGCGAGCCGCTTCGATCTGACGCGCGGTAATCCGCTCGGGCTCCATCGCCTTGAGGCCGTACGAGCCGAAGTTCAGATCGGTGCCACCCTTGGCATCGCCCTTGATCCGGCCCTTGAAAGCCTTACGAAACTTATGTTTTTTCGGTTGCAGCATGGTTCTTTACCTTAACCGCGGCGATCGGCGGCGGGCCGCACGCCGGAGGTTTGGGCCTCCATCATCAGACGATCCTGCGCCATCGGATCGTGGCCCAGAATCTCGCCCTTGAAGATCCACACCTTGATGCCGATGATGCCATAGGCGGTCAGCGCCTCGCAGTCGGCGTAATCGATATTGGCGCGCAGGGTGTGAGCCGGAACCCGTCCTTCGCGATACGATTCGACGCGCGCAATTTCAGCGCCACCAAGACGCCCGCCGCAGGTGATCTTGATGCCTTCGGCACCCAGCCGCATCGCCGATTGCATCGCGCGCTTCATCGCACGACGGAAGGCAATGCGGCGGATCAGCTGATCCGCGATCCCCTGTGCAACCAACTTGCTGTCGATCTCGGGTTTGCGGATCTCGACGATGTTGAGCTTGACGTCACTCGGCGTCATCTTGGCGAGCTGCGAGCGCAGCTTTTCAATGTCCGCGCCCTTCTTGCCGATGATCACCCCGGGGCGGGCGGCATAGATCGAAACGCGGCAGCTCTTGGCCGGGCGCTCGATCACCACCTTGGAAATCGCCGCCTGGGGCAGCGATTCGACGATGAACTTGCGGATCGCGAGATCTTCCTTGAGCATCTGCTGGTAGTTGCGCCCTTCGGCGTACCACCGGCTGTCCCAGGTACGGTTGATCTGCAGACGCAGGCCGATCGGATTGCTTTTGTGACCCATGGCTCAGGCCTCCCCGATTTCGGTGTGTTCGCGCACGATGATGCGCAGACGGCTGAACGGCTTGAGGATCCGCGTCGATTTGCCACGCCCGCGGGTGTGGAAACGCTTCATCGTGATCGACTTGCCGACGCTGGCCTCGGCGACGATCAGAGCATCGACATCAAGGTTGTGGTTGTTCTCGGCATTGGCGATTGCCGAGGCGAGCACCTTGCGTGCATCGACGGCCATCGCCTTGGTCGAAAACGACAGGATGTTCATCGCATCTTCGGCTTTGCGGCCGCGGATCAGTGCCGCGACGAGCCCCAGCTTCTGCGCCGAGCCGCGGATCGTAGTGCCGACCGCAAGTGCCTCGTTATCGGCCACGCGACGTGGGGATTTGGGCTTGCTCATCAGCGCTTGCCCTTCTTGTCCGCGGCGTGACCGGGGAAGGTCCGCGTCGGTGAGAATTCACCCAGCTTGTGACCGACCATGTCTTCGCTCACCGACACCGGAATGAACTTGCGCCCGTTATAGACGTTGAAGCTCAACCCGACGAACTGGGGGAGGATGGTCGAGCGACGCGACCAGGTCTTGATCGGCGCCGCGCGCTGACCGGCATCCTGCGCGGTCTCGGCCTTTTTCAGGAGGTGGAGGTCAACAAACGGACCTTTCCAGACGGAACGAGCCATGTCTCGCTTACCTCTTCTTCTTGGCGTGACGCGAACGGATGATCATTTTATCCGTCTGCTTGTTGTTGCGGGTGCGGGCACCCTTGGTCGGCTTGCCCCACGGGGTGACCGGGTGACGGCCGCCCGAGGTGCGGCCTTCGCCGCCGCCGTGCGGGTGATCGACCGGGTTCTTGGCAACACCGCGGGTCAGCGGGCGACGCCCCTGCCAGCGGGTCCGCCCGGCCTTGCCGAAGTTCTGGTTCTGGTTGTCGGGGTTCGAAACCGCGCCCACCGTGCCCATGCAATCGCCGCGCAGATAACGCTGCTCGCCCGAGTTGAGACGGACGATCACGAGACCGCGATCGCGCCCAACAACCTGGACATAAGTCCCCGCCGAACGCGCGATCTGGCCGCCCTTTTCAGGCTTCATCTCGACGTTGTGGCAGATCGTCCCGACCGGCATCTGGCTAAGCAGCATCGCGTTGCCCGGCTTCACGTCGGTCTTCTCAGCCGCGACGACGGTGTCGCCTTCGGCCAGACGCTGCGGTGCGATGATGTAGGCCAGCTCGCCATCGGCATATTTGATCAGCGCGATAAAAGCGGTGCGGTTGGGATCGTACTCGAGCCGCTCGACGATAGCCGGGGCATCCCATTT
>JANMQW010000241.1:0-4311 GCA_031370725.1 Novosphingobium sp. | reverse complement strand
TTCGAGCTGCATCGCCAGATCGACCAGCCGCCGCACCTCGTCGTCGCGCTCATATTCGCGGCGGAACTCGGCGACCCCGTTGAGCGTGCGCGGCAGGGTCCACTGGTCGGTCGGGTGGTTGGGGACCATCTTGCACAGCCGGTCGACCTGACCATAGCTCATCTGGAGGATGCGCCCGGTATCGCGCAGAACCGCGCGCGCCTTGAGCTTGCCGAACGTGATGATCTGGGCGACGTGATCGTGGCCGTATTTGGCCTGGACATAGCGGATCACCTCGCCGCGGCGGGTTTCGCAGAAGTCGATGTCGAAATCGGGCATCGACACGCGCTCGGGATTGAGGAAGCGTTCGAACAGCAGGCCCAGTTTCAGGGGATCGAGATCGGTGATGGTCAGCGACCACGCAACCACCGAACCTGCACCCGAACCGCGCCCCGGACCGACCGGAATGCCCTGCTCCTTGGCCCACTTGATAAAGTCGGCAACGATCAAGAAGTATCCGGCAAACCCCATCCGGTTGATGACGTCGATCTCGAATTCGAGCCGGTCGAGATAAGCCTGACGTGCCTCGCTCTGCATATCGCCATTGGGTGCCAAGCGCGCCGCCAGCCCCGCGCGGGCATCCTCGCCTAGCATGCGTGCCTCGCCTTGCTGGTCTCCGGCCAGGCTGGGGAGGATTGGGGCGCGGCGCGGCGGGGCGTAAGCACAGCGCTGAGCTACCACCAGCGTGTTAGCGAGCGCTTCGGGCAAGTCGGCGAACAATTCCGCCATCATCGGCTGCGATTTGAGCCAGATTTCGGGCGAGGAGTGCGCGCGGTCTTCCTGCGCGATATGGGTCGAAGCGGCAATGCACAGCATGGCATCGTGCGCAGCGTGGAAGCCGGGCTGATCGTATGACGCCGGATTGGTCGCCACCAGCGGCAGGTCGCGGGCATAGGCCAGCTCGATCAGCGCGTCCTCGGCGGCGTCCTCAACCGCATCGCCGCGCCGCGCGATTTCGATGTAGAGCCGCTGTGGAAACAGTTCTTCGAGGCGCGCTGCATAGGTCGCCGCCGCCTCGCCCTGCCCTTCGGCGAGCAGTCGGGCGAGCGCGCCCTCGCCCGCCGCAGTCAGCGCGATCAGGCCTTCGCTGCGTCCGACAAGGTCGGCCAGCGCGACGTGCGGCGGCAGTTCCAGCGGGCGATCGAGATGCGCCCGGCTGACCAGATGGCAGAGGTTGGAATAGCCGGTCTCGTCCTGCGCAAAGAGCGCCAGCCAGTCGATTGTCGGAGCGGCAGCGCCAAAACCGCCAAGGTTTTTGGAAGCAGCCCCGCCGCGCTCGGGCCGGGCCACCGCCAGCACGCAGCCGATGATTGGTTGGACACCCTTGTCCTTGGCCGCCGCGGCAAACGGCACCGAGCCATACAGCCCGTTGCGGTCGCAGATCGCGATCGCCGGAAACCCGCGCTCGGAAGCCAGCCGGGCGATCGCTTTCGGGTCAATCGCGCCTTCCAACAGGGTGTAGGACGACAGGACCCGGAGTGGGACGAAGGGAGCGAAAGCCATGGAGCGAAGCTAGGGGGTTACGGTTGATTCGGGGAGAGAGAACGCGATCTTATCCCCTCTCCCCTGATGGGAGAGGATAGCGCAGCTTGCCGCGCGGACGGCTAGCGAAGCTTGGTGAGGGTGCTATTGCGCAAGCCACCCTCTCCAACTTCGCCTAGCCGACACGTTGGCAGGTCTTCGTATCCTCTCCCATCAAGGGAGAGGGGAAGTAGCGCAGCCCGGCCTAAAGCAGCTTTGCGATATCCTTCTCGATCCCCTCCGGCTTGTCGGTCGGCGCATACCGCCGCACCACCTTGCCCTCGCGGTCGATCAGGAACTTCGTAAAATTCCACTTGATCGACTTGCTGCCCATCAGCCCAGGCGCTTCGCCCTTCATCCATTGGTAGAGCGGCGTGGCATCGTCGCCGTTGACGTCGACTTTGGCCATCAGCGGAAACGTGACGTCGTAAGTCAGATTGCAGAAGCTGGCGATTTCTTCGGCGTTGCCCGGTTCCTGCGCGCCGAACTGGTTGCACGGGAACGCGACCACCTCGAACCCCTGGTCCTTGAACTTGCGATAGAGCGCCTCCAGCCCATCATACTGCGGGGTGAAGCCGCAGCGCGAAGCGGTGTTGACCACTAGCAAAACCTTGCCCGCCTTGTCGGCCAGGTTAACTTCCTCGCCATTGGGCAGCTTGGCCGAAAAATCGGCAATCGATTTCGCGGTGGTCATGGCAAATCCTCGCGTTGCGCCAAGCTCATGATTTCGGCGACGTTGAGTGTCGAACCGCCTGAGACATCGACCACCATCCGGGCGCGATCATCCGCCGAAAGGGCGGCAACATGGCGAACCAGTTCGGCCAGCGAGCCCTTCCGGACTTCGCGAAAATCGTAGTGCAGATCGGATCCGCCGTCATCGCGGCTGTGGAGCGTCGCCGCAACTTGCCAGTCTATCGTTTTCAAAGTGCGACGCCCCGTTGTGCGCTGTGATGCGCTGCTCGATCTCGCTGGACAATTGCACGTGGCCCCCCCCGCTGCAACCCAGCGCTATTGCAAAACGCCTTCGTGAAGCCGCACCACGCGGTCCATCTTGAGCGCAAGCCGCTCGTTGTGCGTGGCGACCAGCGCGGCGCTGCCCTCGTCGCGTACCAGGCGCAGGAATTCGCCGAGGACACGGTTGGCGGTATGTTCGTCGAGGTTGCCGGTGGGTTCGTCGGCCAGCACCAGCAGCGGCTTGTTGGCCAGCGCGCGAGCGACCGCGACTCGCTGTTGCTCGCCGCCCGAAAGCTGGCTCGGGCGGTGGGTCAGGCGTTCGCCCAGCCCCAGCGCGGTCAGCAGTTCGCTTGCCCGCGCGCGCGCCTCTGTCTCGGGCTTCGATGCCACCAACTGCGGCATGATGACGTTTTCGATCGCACTGAAATCGGGCAATAGGTGGTGGAACTGATAGACGAAGCCCAGCGTGTTGCGCCGCAGGGTGGTCCGCTCATCGCCATTCAGCCCCGAGGCATCGGTTCCGGCAATCTCGATCTTGCCCTCGAACCCGCCCTCGAGCAGCCCGACCGCCTGGAGCATGGTCGACTTGCCCGATCCCGATGGGCCGAGCAGCGCGACGATCTCGCCTGGCATGATCGCAAGGTCGATCCCGCGCAGCACGTCGATACGGATGCCACCTTGCTCGAAGCTGCGCTTGAGCCCTGTCAGGCGAACGATCTCGCTCGCCGGATTACTCATAACGCAGAACCTGAACGGGGTCGGTGCTGGCCGCCTTGAACGCAGGGTACAGCGTGAACAGGAAGCTCAGCACAAGCGCCATCCCGGCGATCACCGCGATCTCAACCGGATCGCTGCGGCTGGGCAGTTCGGTGAGGAAGCGGATCGAGGGGTCCCACAGGTTCTGGCCGGTCAGCAGCTCGATCGCACGCACCACGGGCTGACGGAAATACAGGAAGATCGCGCCCAGGATCAGCCCGGCCAGCGTCCCCAGCGCGCCGATCACGAACCCAATGGTGACGAAAATCTTGAGCAACGAGCGCCGCGTCGCGCCCATCGTTCGCATGATCGCAATATCGCGGGTCTTCGCGCGAACCAGCATGATCAGCGACGACAGAATGTTGAACACCGCCACCAGCACGATCAGCGAGAGCACCACGAACATCGCCACCCGCTCCACCGCCAGCGCCTCGAACAGGCTGGCGTTGATCGTCTTCCAATCCGAAATCACCGCCTGACCGGCGAGCTGCTTTTTGAGCGGGGCGAGTGTTTCGCCGACCGTATCGGGATCTTCGGTGCGCACCTCGATCATCCCGATGCTGTCGCCGGTCAGCAGCAGCGTCTGCGCATCGACGATCGGCATGACCACGAAACCCTGGTCGTAATCGTAGATCCCGATCTCAAAAATCGCGGCGATGCGATAGCCGATCTGGCGCGGCACCGTCCCGAACGGGGTCGAGCGTCCCTGCGGGTTGATGATCGTGATCGTATCGCCGACCCGCGCCCCCAGGTTCTGCGCGAGTTGGCTGCCGATCGCGACGTTGCCCGATCCGGGGACGAGCTGCAGCATCGATCCCGCGACCCGCTTTTCTTCAAGCGCGCGGATATCGGGATCGGTATTGCCCCGCGCCAGCACTGCCTCGACCCGCCCGTTGAAGGTCGCGAGCAGCGGCTGTTCGATCAGCGGACTGGCATGGACCACGCCCGGCGTCTTGCGAACCTGGGCGAGAATTTCCTGCCAGTTTTCTAGCCGCCCGCCATAGGCTTGGATCACCGCGTGGCCGTTGAGCCCGACGATCT